>JBOGHY010000231.1:0-7138 GCA_050742375.1 Acidimicrobiales bacterium
GCTCCTCGAGCCCCGCCGGCGAGCCGAGCAGGCGCTCGTGAACGTCGTCTGCCAGGCCTATGTCGAGAGCGTCTCCACCCGCCGGGTCGACGACCTGGTCCGCTCCATGGGGATCGAGGGGATGGGAAAGTCCCAGTTCTTCGAGCTGGCGAAGAACTTGGACCTCAAGGTCGCCGAGTTCCGGGACCGGCCCTTGGACGCCGGGCCCTACACCTACGTGTGGCTCGACGCCCCCTTCCACAAGGTACGCGAGGGCGGGAGGGTGGTCTCGGTCGCCACGGTGGTCGCCACGGGCGTCCCGGCTCTGGTGTTGCGCTTAGCGCTACGCCGCGAGTGCCACGTCCCTCGCGCTTGCCAATGCACTCGCCAGTTCGGCGAGGATCGAAAGGTCGACGTGTAGCCGCACCCGCTCGATCTGACGTACCCGCAGGGGCAGCATCCCCCATTCGTGCTTGAGGCTGGATTTTCGACCGGGACGAGGCGGCCGGCTTCCGCGTGCTCTTCCTCGACGAGCCCACACGCCGGCGACACTTCGATCAGGCGAGCCCACACGTGGGAAGAAACCGTGACGCCCTGCAGGCGACGCTCCTGACATTCAGCGGTCCTTCAGGGATGGCTCAGGGGTAGCAGCGAACGGTCTCAGTCCGCACCACATCGAAAATGGGCCATACACACCACCACGTGGTCGGACCCGCCGGCGGCGTGGGGCAGAGTTCCCAGTTCACGTCGAAGACCAGGCCCCTTCCCGCCCCGTATTCACCGCCGCCTCCTGTTACTGCCAACAACACGCCATCGTCTGAGGTGAAAGTACCGTTCGAATAGAGATTGTCTCCTAATCGGCCGTCTGCAAATCGAATTCCAAGCTCGAGCGTTCCGGGTGATACGGGACCAGGAGAGCGATGCTCGACCTCGACTTCCACTCCGTCCGACTCAGCTTGCACTGCCACATCATCCTGGGGCGCGCGCACTCGAAGTGTAAAGAAGAGACTGTCGTCAGAAAAGAAGAGGCTGTCACCAGACTCATGGAAATCAGTTAGCGTTACTCTGACGCTCGAATTATTGACGAGATCAATCTCATCCCACATTACGGTAGATTCTCATTGTGGACGGTGTCAGCCCAGCCACCGTCATAGCAGCCGGACACAGCCCCCTCTGTTAGATCAGTAGATGCAGGCACCACCTGCGGTGCCCGGGCAATTCGCTGTTCCTGTGCTCGCTCCGTCGCCAATCCACTCACTCAGCCCCGGGATGTATGCCCACAGCGCAACGGCGTTCTTGAGCTTGGCATTATACGGTTTCGGATTCTCGCTGTTGAAGTTCGTGGAGCTCCCACTCGATGGAATATCGAAGTTCTCGGTACCGCACACCGTCTCCGAGGCGTAGCAGAGCGCATAAACCTGGATGTGGAGGTGTGTCGAGCCGTTCGATCCCGTGTAGAAGTTCCCACTGTTAGGGGAGTAGAGGATCCCACCCGAGACGTATTTGGTCGTTGCCGGACCAGGGCCTTGCTTCTGTCCCGAAATGGTGATCCTGTCCGTCTGGACACATCCAGGATCGCAATAGGCCAGAGCGACCGCCAGTTGGAATGACCAGGTAGTGTTATTGTTTCCGGCACTTCCGCGCTGTCCCCAATCACGAGGGTTTCCTGAAAGGTCAGGCTGAGCGTGTCCGGCGACGATTACTCCGCGGCTGTTTGTGTTAGCCCCTGCTGTACCAGTCGAGATCGCCGCCTCGTCGGCGGTGAGTACGGCTGCCTCTTGAGCGCTGGTCAAGCCATCCGATCCTGGGAAGTTCACAAGGCTTCCAGCGTCCGCCATCTGAATCTGCTCGGAAAGCAACTGCTCGATCGTAATCTGGACGGCCGGGTTTACTTCGATAAGGTTTGTGAGGGCAGTCAGATACGACTCCCCCACGGCGTAGGGAATTTCCTGCGATACCGTGTTAGACGGACTGGTTGGCGCAGCACTCGCCGAGACCGTAGGGCCGCTCAGACTTAGGGCAAGCATGACGGTTGCTCCAGCGACACACAGGAGGTTTCGCATCCTCCTCTTGAGTAGGCGCATAATGACTCATTCCTTACCTGGAGCTGCAGTCACGAAGGGGTCCCGGTATGACGCGATCGGGTAGACCTGGCTCTCATTTTATCGAGCACAGATGACGCTACGCTGGGACTTACGGGATGTCAAGGGCTATCCGGTGGGCCCGCGAACGCCCGCATCGCCGCCCGCCCAGCGGCAGGTCCCTGTGGGCTACCTCGCCCCGACCGCCCGTACCCCGCAGCGTCGACAGGCGACGTCTTTACCTTCGGCTACAACGGCTCTGGCCAGCTCGGGAACGGGACGACGACCGAAGAGCACACCCCCGTAGAAGTAGACGGGCTCCCCAAAGACATCGTCGAGGTGGCTGGAGGCCATGAGTACTCACTCGCCCTTAGCGCGTCTGGGAGCGTCTATGCCTTCGGCGACAACACCGACGGCATCTTGGGCGAGTCGTCTCCTTCGTACTCGACGAGCCCGGTCGAGGTAGAAGGGCTTTCTGACATCGTCGAGGTGGCAGCTGGGTACAACTTTGCGCTCGCGCTGACAGCTTCTGGAACCGTCTACGAGTGGGGCTCGAACTACGACGGACAGTCCGGAGACGGCACGACGAGCACCACTCCTGTGACGACGCCGGTCGAGGTGTCGGGGCTTTCCCAGATCACAGAGATCGCGGCGGGCGGCTACCACGCGCTCGCGCTGGCCTCCTCTGGGAAGGTGTACTCATGGGGCTACAACGGCGACGGCCAGCTCGGGCTCGGCTCGACGACCGAGACGACGACGCCAACTGAGATCTCCGGGCTCTCAGATGTGAGCGCAGTCACCGCCGGCACCTACTTCTCAGCTGTGATGACCATCTCCGGGGAGGTCTACACCTTTGGCGACAACTCCGACGGCGAACTCGGCATCGGCTCTGAGACGAGCTCCGAGGTGCCAGAAGAGATCACAGGCGTCACGGCACACGCCATCGAAGCCGGCGGCTTCCAGCTCATTGTCGAAAAGTCCGACGGGACGCTGTGGGCCACCGGCCAGAACACCTACGGCCAGCTCGGCAACGGCACCGAGACGAGCTCGGATGTCCTCACACAGGTGAGCGGGATCACCAACCCGGCCGGCCTTGCTGGCGGCGGTTACGATTCCCTCGTGCTCATGAGCACAGGTATGATCGAGGGCTTCGGCTCGAACGCGAACGGACGCCTCGGGAGCGACTCGACCACTGACTCCGATGTCCCGGTGCAGGCAGACGGCTTTGCGGCATCAGGGGCAAGCTCGTATGCCTACACCTACAACGGCGACGGGCTCCGCATGTCGGTGACGACCACGTCCTCGACCAGTCCTTTGGGCGTGACTAGCCAGTTCACCTGGGACACAGAGGGCTTCACCCCAGAGCTCGTCTCAGATGGCACGAACGACTTCATCTACGGCCCGAACGGCACCCTTCTCGAGCAGGTGAGCCCCACTGGTACCTACTACGTCCTCACGGACGACATCGGGAGCACCAGGGTGCTCACAAACACGAGCGGGGTGGTGGCAGGCACCGCCAGCTACTCGGCCTACGGCGAGCTCGCCTCGTCTAGCGGGCAGACGAGCCCGATCGGCTTCGCCGGCGGGTACACGGATCCAACGGGTCTCATCTACCTCGTCAACCGCTACTACGACCCGACGACAGGGCAATTCCTGTCGGTGGATCCAGATGTCGGGATCACGGAGCAGCCCTACGTTTATACTGGAGGCGATCCAGTCGACGGTAGCGACCCACTTGGTGTACTCACGTGTCCGTCATGGATACCGTTTTGTGGCGAAATAACACGGCTCCAACACGATTTCCGCACTGCAGCTAATGATATAGCGGCGTTCGGGCTACATAACTTTGGCACAATAGCTCAGTTGGCAGCTGGTGCAGCCTGCATCGTCCTTGTGGAGGGTTGTGTTGTCGTCCTCATAGTTGCGACAGGCCTCAAAGTCTTCCAGGACGTTGTCAATCATGTATCAGGCGCCCAAATAGTTGCCGACGCCGTCGTGGGCTTAATAGGCTCCTCATATGCGGGCTTGGCTGCAGGCGCGGTTAGCGGACTAGAGGAGGGCTCAGTCCAGGGGTTAAATGCGTTGATAAACGAAATCGAGTCACAGGGAGAAAGCTCTGCAGCCCTGCGGGGGCTTCGGTTATTACTAAGGGCCTCTGGCTTCGCGCCTTACGTGCTCAACGCGATCGTTGACGAGATAGAAGGCGGTACATTCCAAGGGATCTGCCTCCAAACCTACACACGCGGCCAGTACCAACAGTACGTGCATGGCCGGCGATAGGCAACGAACCTATAGGACGCGAACCAGCGCCTATTTCGCGTGCTTTATTGGCGTGACCTTTTTGATCTGCCTCGCACCAATTGCTGACACCAGCTATCCTCCGCAATGGAGGGCGTCTATTGGCTTTCTTCTCGTTGTTGTCGAACTGATCGCTGTAAGACAGGGGCTCGCCTGCGTAGTGGTGTCGTGCGAGGGAGTGGCCGTTAAAAACATCTATCGCAACTATAGGTTTACTTGGGAGGAGATCGACGGATTCGAGTTGATACCAGGCTTCGCGGGGCGTCTCCGCAAGATGGACGGCACGCGGCTGTCAGTGCGGGGTTTGGGGGTTACAAGGATTGGAACGGCCAGAGCACTGAGGAGGGACGCGCCATTTGTAGAATGGCTGAATGAATTAGTGATGCTGGCGAAGAGCAACGACAAGGCGGGCTTGGAGGCTAGGATTCGTTCAGGCACGACGTAAGACTTTGGAAAGTTCCGCCCGAGCCCGGGAACCCGTCATACTGACCTTGAGAGATCGGAGTTGGGAGGAACATCAGCAACGACGACATTGTTCGACGATGCAATTGCGAAGCGGCTGGACCGCCGATACGCGGGTCTCGACGCGTGGGCTCACTCCAGTCTGTCTTGACTTTTCCGGGCCGATCGCGAACCAGCAGGTAGATGGAGACGCGGCAGGAGGCTGTTTCCACTACGCGTGGTATGAACGGCCTGCTCAGGCGATGTTGGTCTTGTCCCAGGCAGACGTGTCGACATGGAAGGCCTTGAGGACCTTTCTTTGGAGGGGACTGCGGCGCGATACGAGCTCGAGTCTGCGGACGCCAGCGGTGACGAGCTAGCGGCGGATCTCGGCAAGCTCGGCGAGCGCACGGCGCGCTGAGAGATGCTGGTGGGTGAGGTCCGGGTCCATGACGCCGGCTTCGGCGAGGTCCTTCCCCATGAGTGCCTCGATCGTCGTCGCGAGCAGGCAGAGGGCGATGTGGCCCCGCCGGCGGCCCTCAGTGGGAATCGAACATCGGCCGTAGTCCGGAAAAGTCCTTCAGCTCCCTGAAGCGGCCTTCGGTGTCCGAGTGTCGCGGATCACGGAAAATGTAGGTCGGCGATCACCGAAAATGTAGGTGCGACCGGGCCGTGGGTGGCTCAGTTTGATGATACTCAGCGACTGGCGATCACCTCCTCGCCGAAAAGCTCGTTCACGGCAATTGGCGCCTCACATTCGGGGCACGCTCCCCCGATCCCGAGGCGGCGCATTTATGTGGGTGATTTGTCAAGGACGATCTTCTGGTTGTCCGCCGCGGGAGTGATCGTCGTCGGGGTTCAGGACGCGTGAGCGGCCGCCGGTGTGCTGGCGGGGGGGTGTCCTCGGAGACACCGGCCCTGCGGCGTCGCCAGGCCGCGACCCGACAAGCAGGCGAGCAGAAGCGCTGCTGGGATCCGACTCGGGGGTTGGAGAAGAGACCATCGACGGCGGTGACGGTGAAGGCACCGCAGCTGGCGCAGGCGACGCCGTGGCGGGGAGGACGGTCGGAAGCGTTACGCATTCCGTCGCCGGGTGTGCTCATGATGCCTCGCCGTCGAGGCGGCCGATGAGGCCGTCGAAGATCTTCTGGCGGCCGATCTGGCCCTTGGCTTCGGCGTCGTCGCGTTGGCGTTGCAGGGTGGGGCGGAACTCGATGGTGGTGACGAAGAACGAGCACGACTCGCAGATCGACTCGAAGTGGCAGTCCATATCGACGGGCCGGGCGCAGTAGCCGTTGCCGAGCATGCGTCGGTGCATCTCGGCGCGCAGCTTGCGCATTTCGGTGCCCTCGGCGTCGGCGGGGAGCTCGAGCGGGGCGTCGTAGAGGGCTTCGACCTTGTCGGACACGGCGAAGTACTCGTCGGCGACGGTTCGGTCTGCGATGCGCTCTGGTGGAGTCGGTTATTGGAACTGTAGGAGTAGCTGTGGATGGGGGGTCCGGGGGGAAGGGTGGAAAAACTCTCGAACTGTGGACGAGCGTGGCGGCTCAGCTCGTAAGCGGTCGCTCGTACCAGACCTCGCCCGTCTTCTCGCTGTGACGGATCCACCGGTACCGCTTGTGGGCTGCCTGCGGAGAGCACCCGAGAGACGCCGCGACGCGTGCCCACGCCGCGCCAGCAGCTACTGCTCGAGAGATCTCGAGCTCACGCTCGCTCGCGAGTTCGGCGAGTCGTCCGGTCAGAGCCGTTACCCGCCGAAGCGAAGCCACCGAGGGATCAACTGAGGTGGTTCTCCTGGGGTTTCTGTGGGTCTTTCGATCGCTGAAGCAACAGAGAGTCCTTGTAACGACTGGTCTTTGAGGCGTCCAGCTCGCCTCGGTCGCTTGTAACAACTCGCGCAGCGCCCTCGTGGAGCTCGGCCGGGCTGGTTGAGTGAGCCGGCACCAGCGGGAGAGCCGTCGGCGAGCAGTGCCTGTGAATACCTCACGCAGGCACCTGAGACCTGCACACTCTGAGCTGAGCCGCCCAGCATCGTGAGCTGATTCGGTTAGCTGACCGAGCGCGTCGGCCCGAAGCGTCGGCCGGTGGAGCGCTACTGGTACCCCGACAGTAGGTGGCGCGCACAGGCCTCCGTCGTAGGTTCGGTGGTTCCTACGCCAACCGAGCCTGCGAGGTGGACTGCTGTGCGCGTCACGACCGTATTCAACAAGATGATGGCGCCGCTCTGCGTCACCGTGCGAGAGGTCACGTTCGAAGGTGCCGATCTGATCCTGGGCGTCCGACCGACCCACTTCCTCTTGCGCTGTGTCTGTGGGTTCTCGACGAGGTCGGCCTATGAC
>JBOGHY010000232.1:0-8199 GCA_050742375.1 Acidimicrobiales bacterium
CCGAGCCCGAGTTCGAGGCCCAGCTCGACTGGATGAGAGAGGTCGTCCGCGGGGAGCTCTTCCCCCTCGAGACGCTCCGCCTCGACGAGCACCAGTTGAGAGCGGCCCTCGAGCCCGTGCAGGCGGAGGCCAAAAAAAGGGGGCTGTGGGCCGCCCACCTGCCGCCGGAGCTCGGCGGAGGCGGCTTCGGCCAGGTGCGCCTCGGGCTCATGCACGAGATCCTCGGCCAGAGCCCCTACGGCCCGGTCGCCTTCGGCAACAACGCCCCCGACTCGGGCAACGCCGAGCTCATCGCCATCGGGATCGAGTCGACGGGGCGCGAGGACCAGCGCAGGAAGTGGCTGGAGCCGCTGCTCGCCGGCGAGATTCGCTCGGCCTTTTCGATGACCGAGCCGGGCGCCGGCGCCGACCCCACGTTGCTCCAGACGAGGGCCGTGAGAGACGGCGACGAGTGGGTCATAAATGGCCACAAGTGGTTCACCTCGAACGGATCCGTCGCCGACGTCCTCGTCGTCATGGCGGTCACGAACCCGGACGTGCACCCCTACCAGGGATCCTCCATGATCCTCGTGCCCGCAAAGACGCCGGGCGTCGAGATCGTGCGCGACATCTCGACGATGGAGGACCCGACGGAACACTTCGGCCGCTTCGGGGCGCACTCCGAGATCGTCTACCGCGACGTGCGGGTGCCCGCCGGAAACCTCGTGGGTCGGGAGGGCGACGGCTTCCGCCTCGCCCAGCAGCGTCTCGGTCCTGGCCGGATCCACCACTGCATGCGCTGGCTCGGACAGAGCCGCAGGGCCTTCGACATGCTCTGCGAGCGGGCGGTGTCGCGCTACACCCACGGCTCCTACCTCGCCGAGAAGCAGACCGTGCAGAACTGGGTGGCCGACTCGCTCGCCGAGATGACGGCGGCACGGCTCATGACCCTGCATGCCGCCTGGAAGATGGACCAAGAGGGACCGCAGTCCGCCAGGGTCGAGATCGCCATGGTCAAGTACTACGGGGCAAAGGTCCTCTACGACGTGATCGACCGGGCCATCCAGGCGCACGGCAGCCTCGGCTTCTCGACCGACATGCCCCTCGAGCACATGTACCGGGCGGCCAGGGCGGCGCGCATCTACGACGGCCCCGACGAGGTGCACAAGGTCACCGTCGCCCGTCAGGTCCTGAAGGGCTACCAGCGGGTCGAGGTGCCGAGCGAGCACGTCCCCACCCGTCGGGCGGCCGCCCTCGAGAAATTCGCCGACCTCTTGGACGAGAGCGCCCTCGAGGGCTGAGCACCCTCCTCCCGATGCCTCCGCCCCCCCTTCGAAAGCCCCTCGGGTACTCCCCCCACGACCTCCTCGGCGATCGCCCCCATGTGATGGTCGACGGCGCTGCGCGGCCCTCGTCGGTGCTGACGCTCTCGCACTGGCCCCAGAGCCCCACGCCGCCGGCTTTCGCTCACGACCTCTCGGCGGGGATCGTCCTTTCGTACCTGCGCCAGACGACCGCCGGCGGCGCATCCGGCGGCGACGCGGCCCTCGCCGCCGCGCTGGCCCGGGGGGAGAGCGCCGAGGCGGTCACGAACGACCACTTCGACGAGGACGGTCTCATGAGCGTCTGGTCGCTCATGTCACCAGAGACCGCCCTCGAGCTCGCCGACCTGGTCGTCGACGTTGCCTCGTGCGGCGACTTCGGCGTCGTAAAGGACTACATGTCCGCCGAGGTTGCCTTTGCGATCGCTCCGCTCGCCGAGCTCGAGGCCGGCGCCGCCGCCTCGACGGCCGATCGCTACCTCGCCACCCTTCCCCGCGTCGAGGAGCTTCTCCGGCATCCCGAGAGGTACCGGGAGCACTGGGCCGAGGAGGTCGACGAGCTCGACGCCGGGCGCCGGGCGCTCGCCGCCGGGGACGTCACCATCGAGAACCTCCAGGCGATCGATCTCGCCGTCGTGGCCCGCGGCGAGCCGGGCGCCGGCGTCGGGGTGCCCGCGCGCCGCCTTGCCGGGGCCGCCGGCGGGCTCCCGGTCCACGCCGCCGTCGCCCACTCGGCCACCTCCGCCAGCCGCATCCTCGCCTTCGACGGCGCCTACTGCGAGTGCTACCTCCGCTACGAGGGCTGGGTGAAGGTCGTGAGCAGGGCCGTGCCGCTGCGGCCCGACCTCGCCCCGCTCGCAGAGGAGCTCTCCGCCCTCGAGCCCGGAGGCGTCACCTGGGAGGCCAACCCCGTGGGCGCCATAATCGGTCGCCTCATGCCGGGTGGCGACGGGCGCAGCGACCTCGCCCCATACGTCATCCGGGGGGCCGTCGAGTCCTACCTCGCCACGGCCCCGCCCGCATGGGACCCCTTCCGCCCGGGCGGCGGCTACATCCCCTCGGGCGAGCGGGACGCCTACAGGCGGGGCGGCCGCACCGGCCGCCGTGCCCGAAACCCGCAGCAAGACGACGAGCGCCAGGGGCCGGGCCGCGGCACCGGCAACGGCCGCCTCCCCCGCCCCGGGCCGCGCTCGGTCCGGAGACCGGTGGGACCCCGCCGCAAGCGCCGCTGAGCCCCGTTGCAGGCTCGGACCGTCCGGTTGCGCGAATCGGCTTGTGTCAGGGACCGAGCCCAGTACCGGCGCCGCGGTCACGCCCCTCGTCGATGCCCCGTTCGTGTTCAGGAGAAAGTGCCCGGGCAAAGCCGCGCCACTCTCGAACGGCACGCTCGAGCTCTTGGTACCGGCCGTCGTCGATCGGAAATTCGTCCCTTCGAAGGCGGGTGAACCGCTCGGTCATCTCGGCGAAGAGCTCCGGCGTGAACCCGCGATCCTTTTCGGCGGCAAGCCCGAAGAGCTGAGAAAGACCGAAGTGGCGCTCGATCGCGAGGAGATCCACGAAATCGCGTGCCTCGGCTCTACCGAAGACCGCGAGCAGCTTGTCGACTGCCAGCTCCTTCCTGGACAGAAGAAGGAGTCCATCGGGGGCTCGTTCCGCCGGGAAGAGGCGGGCATCGCTCGCCAGATCGACCTCTGTTCGTTGGTCGGCTCTTGTGACGACGAGGCGAGCGAAGCCGGAACCCCCGAGCACCCGCTCCACGTCGAGTCCGGCGCGGCGGAGAGCTTGTTCGGCGACCGGGGCGAGGCGGTCGACCGCGGCAGCGCTTAGACCGAAAAAGTCGAGGTCCCGGGTTCGGCGATCGATCTCACCGCGCACGATGAGGGCGGCCCCACCAGCGAGAGCGAAGCCGTCGGCCTCCTCGAGGCCGGAAACGATCGCAGCTACCAGCTCTTGGAGCGGGCTCAGCATGCGAGCTCGATGGATCGATGCCGTCGAAACCAGCCGGCCCACGCGCGGCGAACTGCCGGCGGCAGCACGAGCTCGGTCCACAGGTCGAGAAGCTCGTCGACGTCGATGAAGTACCTGACGTCGCCGTTCGTCCCCTCGCGAAGGACTTGCTCGTAGACGCGCGATCGGTCAGCCCTGTCGCGGAGGTCATAGCTCAGCGAAGGCTCGCTCCACCGAATGTGGAACGGCAGCTCGACGATGCCGGAGGCCTTGAGCAACGCGGGGTCATCGAGATCACTGGGCACGGCAACCGGTCGAGCCGCCGGTCCCAACTGATCGCTGCGCGTCCTGGCCACCACCGGGAGCTTACGATCGGACTCTCGTCGGTTCCGGAGCCTGCCCGTCGTGCGCTCGCCGAGCGCCACTGGGTAGACGAGATCGGGACCCTCGACCACAGGCGCTTCTCCGTGGTGCGGCCCCCGCACGTCGCCGCCTTCCGCCTGGTGCTCTGAGGCGGAAGCGAAGGCACCCTGCGGCACCACCGCCTCCGGGGGGGCGAGGGTCGCGCTCCTGCTCAGCGAGCGGCGACTGCGCCTGACGGCAGAGTGGCCGCCGCCTCTTCGGCGCGCTCGGCGAGGGGAGAGCAACCTAGGCGGTCTGCGATCTCCCTCGCCTCGGCGAGGGCGGCGGCGGCGCTGGTCTCATCGGCACCTCCGTCGCCCGTCCCGGCGCGGGCGAGGATCCCGGCGTAGTCGATGAGGCCGTGGGCGAGCTCGTAGGGGTTGCCCACCTCGCGGAGGGCCGAGATCGCATCGCCGAGCGAGGCAACGTCGACGGCTGGCCCCGAGGTGGCTCCCGAGCCGCCGGCGGCCAAGGCGGCGTCGGCGTCGACAAGGGCCTTCACGAGCTTCCTTCCCGCCCGCAGCACCGGCGGCAGGTGGCCGGCGGGGTGCTCGTCGAGCATGGCGAGAAGCTGCTCGAGCGCCCTATTGTCGCCAAGGCTCCGAGCGGCTCTGGCCGACAGCGGCCAGGAAAAGCGCATGGCGTCGGCGCCGATGCCGAGCACCTCTCTCAGCTCGAGGACCGAAAGTCCGTGGGACAGGGCACCTTTCTGGTCTTTTGCCGAGAGGCTCGTGAGGACGTCGACGAGTCCGAAGTAGGACTTGTCCTGGGTGTCCTCGGAGCTCCTCTGGACCTCGATCGCCGCGGCGGCGGTGGCGGCAAGGCCATCGTCTCCCCGGAGCCCGGCAAGCAGGCCACCGGTGAGGTGGACGTAGAGGTGATCGAGGTGCTCCTCCTCGATCGCCTGGGACAAGGTGGCGCTCGCCTCGTCCCACTGGCCGATCTCGATCTCCGCGATAACGATATTTGTGATCGCAGCCGCCAAGGTATTTCGCCGGCCGGTCCTCTTTGCGTGGGCGGCCGAAGATCTCGCCGGCTCTATGGCGGCCTTCGGGTCGTAATGAAGGAACACGTCTGCGAGGTTTCCCTGCGACAACGCGACGAGGCCGGGGTCCCCGCCGGCTTCTCCGAGTCGCCCGGCTGCCTCGAAGTAGGCGGCCGCCTCAATGAGGCGGTTGTCAGAGGCGGCGCACGACCCTTTCGCCAGGAAGAGCTGACCGGGGAGCACCGGGCCGACGTCAAGGCCCTGGGCGAGGGCGAGGCCCTCTGAGGCGAGACGCTCTCCCTCGGCGAAGTTGCCGCTTGTGGACTCGAGGCCGGCGAGGCGAGAAAGGACAGCTACGGTGTCGGAGTCGGGGTGTAGAGAGAGCACCTCGAGCGCCGCTTTTAGCTCCGCCCGTCCCTCGCTCGTCCTCCCGGCGCGATTGAGGGAAGACCCCCTGAGCCCTCTGGCCCGTGCCGCCCCACGCAGCTCGCCAAGGTCCATGTGGTGTCCGATGGCGGCCTCTGCGAAGCTTATGGCAGCCTCGTGGTCGTCGTAGTAGAGGCTCGACACCGCAGCCTTTTCGTACAACTCTGCCGCCTCGTCGCCTCCGGCGAGGGCGGCGGCGCTCGAGTACGAGGCAGCCGCCCGCTGGAGGGCTCCGGAGGCCGCCGAGCGATCGCCCCCGCGCACGAGGAACCCGAGAGCCTCGGCGGTGATCTCTTCTCGGTCCTCGCCCGAGGGCACTGCCGCAAGGGCGTCGAGGTAGTGCCGGGCGATGGCGTCGGCCACCTCCTCGCCGTCCTCGGCGAAGGTCCCGCGCAAATGGGAGGCTGCCGCGAGGTGGCGGAGCTTTCGGTCCGTGCGAGAGAGCGTCTCGTAGGCGACCTGGCGGAGCATCTCCTGGGAGAAGCGGTAGCTCCCCCGCTCGGGAGAGAGCGGGTCGGCAGAGACCTGGAGCACGTCTCTTCGCACGAGCTCTGCGAGGCCCTCTCCGACGGTCGCCTCGTCTTTTCCTGAGACGGCGACAAGGCCCTCTTTGGAGAAGCTCGAGCCGAGCACCGAGGCGTCGGCGACGAGGCGGCGGACCTGGGGGGTAAGGGCGTCCAGGCGGGCGGCGAGGAGACCGTGGAGGGAGTCGGGGACGCTGAGGGGACCGAGGTCGCCCGAAAGGCGGTAGGACTCCCCCTCTTTTGACACGACCCCCTGGTCCAAAAGGGAGCGGACCGTCTCGACGGCAAAGAGCGGGATGCCCTCGGCACGAGAGGTGATTGCCTCCCTGGCAGGGGCTGGCATGCCGGGCACGAGGGTCTCGACGAGAGCACTCATGGCGGCGTCGTCCAAGGGATCGAGGCCGAGCGTCGAGCGGTTGCGACCGACCCCGTATCCCGAGTCGATGGCGGCGAGGCCCGGCCGGGCGAAGATGAGCACGAAGATCGGGAGATCTCTCGTCCAGTCGATGAGGTGCTCGAAGAACGCGAGCAGGCTCTCGTCGGCGTGCTGGGCATCCTCGACGAGCATCACGACGGGGGCGACCTGGGCCAGGCGCTCGAAGTAGAGCCTCCAGCCGGCAAAGAGCTCCTCTTTTGTGAGGACCACCTTCTCGGAGCTCTCGTAGTCGAGACCCAAAAGTCGTGCGAGGCGTAGACCGACGTAGGCGCGCTCGGTGTCGTCTCCGACGAAGCGTACGAGGCCCTCTTTGAGCTTTGACGAGGCGGCTTTCGTCGTCTCCTCCTCGGCGATGCCGAAGCGGCGGCGCACTATCTCTGACAGTGCCCAGAAGCTCACCCCCTCCCCGTAGGAGAGGCAGCGACCCCGGTGCCAGAGCATTGTCTCGGCGAGCCCGTCGATGTACTTCTCGAGCTCCCAGCCGAGTCGTGACTTGCCCACGCCGGCCGGCCCGGAGACGACGGCGAGATAGGGGCTTTTCTTGTCGACGGAAGCGTGGAAGAGGTCCTTCAGGGCGCGAAGCTCCCGGTCTCGCCCTGTAAGGGGCGCCTCGAGCCCGGCGGGGCGCTGGCTCCCCCCCACGCCGGAGAGGACCCGCACCGCCCGGTAGAGGTGCTCGGGCAGCTCCTTGCCCTTCAGTTCGTGGAGGCCCTCGTCGGAGAAGGTGATCGCCTGCTCGGCAAGTCCTCTCGTCGCCTCGTCGACGTAGACAGAGCCCGGCTCCGCGACCGACTGGACTCGGGAGGCCGTGTTGACGGCGTCACCTGCGACCATGCCCTCCCAGGCGGCCCCGAGCGTGACGGCGACCTCGCCGGTGACGATGCCCGCGCGAGCCAGGAGGTCCTTCGTGCCGAGCTCTTCGCCGAGCGCTCGCACGGCCCCTGTGAGCTCGAGGCCGGCTCGAACTGCGCGCTCGGTGTCGCCTTCCTGGGCGGTGGGCGTGCCCCAGACCGCCATGACGGCGTCCCCGATGAACTTCTCGACGATGCCGCCATAGCGTGTGACGATCGTGCTGGCGATGTCGAAGTAGCGCGACAGCAGCGCCCGCACTTCTTCTGGGTCGCGGGCCTCCGAAAGCGGCGTGAAGCCGACCAGGTCGGCAAAGAGGACCGAGCACACCCGGCGTTCGGCGACGGTCTCTCCGGCTGCCGACGGGCCTGCAGGCGGTCGCCCCGGCGCCGAGAGGGGCGCCTGGAGCGGGCTGGTCGCCCACTGGGCCGATCGGGACGC
Organism: Acidimicrobiales bacterium; assembly: GCA_050742375.1. Taxonomy (GTDB): domain Bacteria; phylum Actinomycetota; class Acidimicrobiia; order Acidimicrobiales; family Bog-793; genus JAKATT01. Next base: position 7,312 of record JBOGHY010000232.1, read on the forward strand.
CGTCATGACCGCCCCTGGGGACGGCTCGCCCGCCGGCGACGCGGTCCCGGCCGCGCCCTGTGGCAGAGCGCCCGGAGGCGAGGGGAGGGGTCCGCCCGGAGGCGAGGACTGGGGCGAGCCGCACTGGCCGCAGAAGCGCCGCCCGGCCTCCGCCGGGGCGCCACAGGACGGGCAGGTCGCCGCGATCGGTTGACCACAATCGGCGCAGAATCGGTTGCCCTGCGGGTTCTCCGATCCGCAGGACTGGCACACCGCCATGACGGGGAATGATAGTTCCCTGGTCAATGTCTTAGCGGGCCGGTACCTAGCCCTCGGACGGCCCGACGATTGGCGCCCGCGCTCGCTCGACGAGCCGGGGCAGGCTCAGTGGACTGGCAGCCCCCAGATGGGCATCCAGCGCTCTTTGTCCGGCTCGATCTTGAGGTCCTCGGCGAGCACCTGCTGGAGGCGCAGCTCGCCCTCGAGGTCGTGACGCTCCTTTCCGGGAAGCGGCACGAAGGGGTAAAAGGCGCCCCGCTTGTAGAGATAGACGAGAAAGGTCGTCGCCGGCGCGCCGCCGGCGGGGGTGGTCGCCGCCGCGCCGCCGGTGGGGGTGGGGGTGGCCGCCCCCGCGCCGGCTGGGCCAGAGGACGGCTTCGGCCGGAAGCCGAAGACGGAGCAGAGAAGCTGCGGCCCGTAGCCCTGCTCCTGCAGGGTGGTGTTCACGAGGTGCACCTCGTTCACGAGGGATTGGAAGTCCCCGTCTTGGAGCACGAACCACCGGTAGCCGTACTCGTCGTCGCTCTCCGAGACGCGGGCCTCTGCGTCGAGGCTCACGAGCTGGCGGAACTCGGTGGCGGTCTGGGCGAAGGGTTGGCCCGCAGCCGGCTTGTAACAGATGCCGCCCTC
>JBOGHY010000233.1:0-7925 GCA_050742375.1 Acidimicrobiales bacterium
ACGGTGCGGATCGTCGACCCCGGAGAGACCGTCGTCCTGTGACGTCCGGTCGAGCTCGGCCGAGGCGTTCCGAGCCCTTCGACGCTCACGTTGCGGACGAGTTCGTCGCCTACGACGCGGACACAACGCCGGCGACAGTGGCCGAGAGTTCGACAGTCGCTCTCCCCGACCGCTCCCGGCTTCACCAGCGGACTACCAAGCGACTGAGTCCGGGCTCTCACCGTCCCATAACCGCGCAGCCATCGAGCAGCCGGACTCGCTCCGAACGCCGGATGTGCGCGCTACCGGGTCACCGTGGCGCCAGACGACAGTTGAAGTTCGATGAGCTCGGCTCCCTCTTCGCAAAGGACGTCAGCAAGCTGTCTGGAGTGCGTGGTGATGATCACCTGCGTGTCCCGCTCGCGGGCCGCCGCGACGAGTCGTGCCAGTCCGACCAAGAGGTCAGCGTGAAGGCTGGATTCAGGTTCGTTTAATACCAGGACGTCTGGCGGTCGTACCGCAAGCAACGCCGCTGCAAGGAAAAGGAACCGGAGCTGTCCATCGGATAACTCCGAAGAGCGCATCGGACGGAACAGGGTCCCGGCGGCATTGAGCTGGATCTCGAGTCTGCCGGTCGTCGATTCCTCAACGATTTCAAGTTTCGCTCCTCCAAGGGCGACGGCGAGACAGTGATCGAGAGCGGCCCGGTCACCTTCCGCTTGGATCGTCTTCAGTGCCGCTGCGAGGTTCGGCCCCTCGTCGTCGACCGCGAACGTCCGCGTCCCAGGGGTCGGCTGCCGTGCCGGGGCGGCATCATCGGTTCGCAGCTGGTGATGAAAGCGCATCCGCCCGAGCGCCTCGCGTGCCAGGACGAGCTCAGGGAAACTCACGGGATCAATCAACTGCGACAACACCGGCTCAGACTCACGAAAGGCCGCAGGGAAGGTGACGCGATGACCCTCGTCGTCGCGAAGAAAAGCCGTGGTTCCGAAGCGGTCCAGCATCTCTGCCGGCGGACCATCGGGAAGGTGCCTCAACAGCCGTTCCGTGGTGATGACAGGGTCGAGCGGGAAGGTCAGGTAGCCGCCCGAAGCGCCGCGAGCCATCGTGGCCAGGCAGATATCGTAGGTGAGGTGGTCGAGCTGGACCGACAGCTGCACCTTCGGCTCCCCTTTGCGCCGTCCCGCCCACAAGATGGAGAGCATGCCGCCTTCCAAGGCGATGCGCCTGGCCAGCTCCCCAGTACCACAGCTGTGTGCCAGCTGGAGGGCGCGATAGAGATTCGACTTCCCGGATCCGTTCGGTCCAGCGATGACGGTCAGCGGGGCCAGATCAAGGGCCACGTCCTGGAGCGATCGGTAGCCAGCGACTTCCAGCCGCGAGACAGCCACGTCCAGCAAAGTACCAACGCGTACCGCTGCCGGTGCCCCCTACCGTTCATCTGCTTCAGAACCGCTAGACGCCATAGTGCCGGCTCGGGGGCGCCCTTTGACCGGGCGTTCGGCGCACGAGCTGTGTTCACGCAGGTACTTATGTGAGGGAAAGCAGCGCGACGTCGTAGAGGTTGAACCTGCCGTCGACCGTGATGAGGGTGAGGTCCTCGGCTGTCGCCTGGGCGATCAACATGCGGTCGAACGGGTCCGTGTGGTGGGGTGGCAAGCGTCCGGCGGCGAGCGCATGTGGCGCGGTCATCGGGAGGGTGTCAAAGTGGTTCTCGTCGAGAGCGGCGAGGAGGTCGTCAGGCGCGTCGAGGCGCCCGAGAGCCTGCTTGATTGCAATCTCCCACGCCGATGCGGCCGAGACGAGCACCTCATTCTCCGGACTGGCGATCACCGTGCGAGCCGCATTGGGTAAGGATGCGTCGTCGGCCAACCACCAGAGCAGGATGTGGGTGTCGATGAGCACGTTCACTGCGAGTCACCCTTGAACGCTGCGGCCATGTCCTCGGGTAACTCGTCGAAATCGGCGCCTATGCGGACCTTCCCAGCCCAAGAGCCGGGACGTCGAGGTGGCCGAGGGCGAGGAGGGACGATCCGTGCGACAACGTGTCCGGAGCGGGCGATCTCGATTTCGTCGACGTCACCTGCCTCCACCGCTGCGACCAGCCGGGACAGGTTCGACTTCGCGTCGTGCATGTTCACCTTCATGGCATGAGTCTAGCTAGGTTAGCTAATCGCTGCAAGAGCCCGGGGCCTTCTGTGGTCGCACTTGACGGAATCCTTCGTAGCGTTCCTCAAGCCGGTCGGGGTCGGGCTACGCCCTCGGGCCCGTAGTTCTGTAATCAAACCGCAGGAATCAGGGGCCCGGGGCCCTCTACTGTGAATACCTACGGGTGGGTCACCGGTGCGGCACCGCGCCCACATCTCATCGCGAAGAGCCGCGAAAGTGCCGACCTTTGGTCGTTGAAGTTCGTGTAGCCGATGTCGGCCCCGGGCGACCGGGGGCCCCCGAAGGGTGGCGAGGCAATGCCGTCCGTGCAACGAGCGGGCGGCGGACACTGTTCACGGATTTCGCCACCCAACAGTGCACCCAACAATTCCGTCGTTGCCATGTCGCGCACCGTCGCAGCCCGTACCGGCTGTCACTGGTATCGCCACCGCTGACCAGCGAATATGCGACAACGTGCGTCGGTGCGCTTCAGTCGACGACGGTCCTGACCCTGCTACGGATCAGGAGGTTGGGGATTCGGGTTCCTCCGAGCGCGCTGGCTGGCTGGCTGGCTGACGCGCGAACTCCCTAGTCAACGGCGAGATCGTCACCCAGACCAGAAGGTGACCACGTCGTTCTGGGGCACTTCAGACGGGGACGTGGAGCAGGCTGGCGAGTCCCTTGTGGCATTCCTACGTCTTGACACATGTCGATAACGGAATATAATGGACCGTGGCCAGAGCTTCCACGACGTCGGATGTCTTCAATGCAGTTGCCGACGTGCATCGGCGCGTAATCTTGGACGCCCTGATCACAGGCGAGAAGGCGGTGGGCGCGATCGTGAACGACCTCTCGATGTCCCAGCCTCAGGTCTCAAAACACCTCCGGGTGCTCAGTGAGGTGGGGCTCGTCAGGTGCCGGGCGGAGGGGCGTCGTCGGCTCTACCGCCTGGAACCCGCGCACCTCCGGCCGTTGCAGGAGTGGTTGACCAAGTACGAGAGAGTTTTGAATGACCGACTGGATCGGTTGGATGACTACCTCAAAGAGCTACAACGACAGGGAGGGCAACAATGACTCGTACACGGCATGGATCGGCAGTCGTCGAATACCCGAACGATCTCGAGATTGTCGTTACTCGAGAGTTCGACGCTCCGATCGAACTCGTCTTCGATGTACTGACGAAGCCGGAGCATGTCCGCAAACACGTCGCTCCATTTGGGGAGGAGGTGACGGCCTGCTCGATCGACCTACGGGTCGGGGGGAACTACCACTCCGTCTTCGTGACCGATGACGGAAGGGAGTGCTCGTTTCGCGGAACCTTCTTGGAGGTCGAGCCGCCGACCCGGACCGTCCAGACATGGCTGTTCGACGGGTGGCCAGATGTGGAGGCCGTGGAGTCCGTCGATCTGCACGAGACTGACGGAGTGACCAAGCTGACCTGGAAGCTGGCGTTCCGCGACAAGGCCGGCCGTGACCACTGGACGAAGACCGATGGCCTCGAAGCGAACTTCGACAACGTGGAAGATGTCTTGAGGTCACTGCTCGATCCAAAGGGAGCCGTCGCTGGGTAGTTGAGGTTCCAGCCAGTTTTCAATGCCTGGTAGTCGTTGGTGGTTGATCGGGTGATCCTCGGCGTGTTGTCGGCACAGGTGTCGCTGTGTTCTGCGTGGGTGGCGCGCCCGGAACGCCCCAACGCCGAAAGCTGTATCGGATCGCCCTGCTCGTCGAGCAGGACGGTATGACCACGGAGAGGCATTGTGAGACTTCTCCTGACCTCCGCCGACGTCAAGAACACGAGCATCCACGACGCGCTGGTCGACCTACTGGCCTAGCCGATTGCCGAGTCCAACGCGATGTACGCCATGCCCAGTGCTGCTGGCGCCGCATGGGGGCTCGGACGAGCCAACACCCCCTTGCGAATCGGGTTGGAGAGCCTTGGGAGTGCTGGCGCTCACCGCGCTGCCCAGCATCGACGAAGGGCATTGGGTACCCCGCCGCTCGTCCGACGAGATGCGTAGCGGGCCTACTGTGGCGCGAGGTCGCCCCGATTTTGTGGAGCGCCGGTCTGAGCAGGGCGTTGACAAGATGAACCGAGACGACAAGGCTCCGAGAGCCGGTGAGCAGGGCGGGACGTACCCCAGCGGTGCTTCGGTGACGGGCTGGGCCCTGTCGCCGGAGGTGGCGAGCAGTGAGCTCGTCGATCGCTCGACCTTTGTCAGGTCTGCCCGGCTGGCGCTCGGAATGGTGGCCGAGGACGTCCTTGGGATCATGTGCGTTCTCTCGACGGACTTCAAGCGCACAAGCGGCTGGATCCCCGCCGGGGGTGCCACCATCTACCTCGTGCACGCGATCTTCGGCTTTTTCCTGGTCATCGGTGCGATGGCTCTCGTCGCCCATGTTCGGGCGAGCGGTCGCGTTCCGAAGGCGCTCGCCTGGATCGGCGCGGCAGGCCTACTGGTGGCCTCTCTCGGCGGCCTAGCAACCGTCCACGAGCAGCTGAGGTCTTTCGGTGTGGTGGTGATGGCGATCGGATCGCTTGGCGCTGTGACCAGCTACCTAACCGCGGTCTTCCTGTACAGGCAGCAGACGAGCTCGCGTGGCACCGGCTGAGGCCGTTACGGCGCCACAGGCTGAGCACGAGCGTCGTCGCCGCGAGGCCGAGTCGATGTAGTCCCCGCGTAGCACTTCGGGGAGCTGCCCGTGCATGAACACCCCGAATCACCCTGAAGGGATGCTCCTCTGTCGCGTAAGTCCGACTTGGGAGCTCCCGAGGAATCGGTAGAGCTCCCGAACGACGTTCGGCGATCCCGGCATCAACGGCGTCCGGTATCTCAGCCGTGAGCGCCACGTTCCGGTGGACGGCATCGACCCGCATCACGCCGGCCTCGTGCTCGGCGGTGGCGTCGAGCTATCCCACGAGCCGGTTGGCGAAAAGGCTCGACTTACGGGGCAGCGGTCACCCAGGGGCTCCTCCGAGCAGGATGATCTCTGCCGAGGCGAAGCCCTTCGCTCGCGTCACGCCCGATTGGGCAGGGAGTACGAGCATGTGTCAAGACCTGTGGATCGAAGCCTTTGATCGCACCTCGCGGGTGATTGGGTGAGGTGGGTGCGTCGTTGAGGTTCGTGGGTGCTATGACCATAGCTCGAAGGGTTCGTTGATGTTCTCGCCGTCAAGGAACATGTCCAGCAGCGCGGGTAGCTGGCCGGGGTAGAAGCGTTCGCTACTGGAAAGGATCTCCGGCCGCTGCCACCAACGAAAGCCGAAGTAGTCCTCGCGTTCGTAGTCCAAGCGCTCAGCCTCGTCGACGTCTGGTCCAATGACATGTAGCCGCACTGTCATTATTACCTCGTTTTGGAGGTGTCGTCGTTGTCGATGACGAAACGATGCTCGACGTCGCCAAGTCGGCGGCCCTACCTGGGGACGCTCTACTACGATCCCAGTCTCCTCGCGCAGCTCCCGGATCGCAGCGTCAAAGTAGGTTTCGCCGGGCTCGATCCCGCCCCCGGGAAGTTCCCACCAAGAGCCGAGATCCGGGTGGTCGGGATCGTGCGTGTGGAACAGCAGCACCTTGTCCATGGCATCGAGCACGACGACCCGGACCGCGCTGCGCTCGATGATGGGCAGGTCGTCGGGCAACCGGACTGGCTGCCCGTCGTCGAGGTCCATGGTCAGGCTGCGGTCTCGACGGGCGCGTGACGGGTTGTTCTCGGTCGGCGAATTTGCCGTTGATGAAGCGTGCGCCGGAGGACTTCCTGACAGGTCCGGTCGTCGAGGTGGGCGATGATGCGAATCAGAATCACACAATGGCTCGGCCGGCCGGCAGCTGTGTTCATCCACCCCGCCCGGTGGTGATGGTCGCGGCCAGGCGGCGGCCCTGCGTCGCAGCCCCCGAGCACCCTCGCTGAGCTTCAGGGGCTCGATCGTGTCGCAGCCTCGTTCCCTACTCCCGCTCCGGTTGCGCCCCCGGTCGGCCCGGCGGCGGGGTCGTGGCTCTGCGCCTGCCTGAGCATCTTCACAAGCGACTGCAGCAGCTTCCAGCCGATCACTCCGTTGTTCTCGACGAGCGGGCGGAACTCCCACAGGGTCAGCCCGTAGCACAAGAGGTCCGTCGTGGCGACGACAGTGGCGCTGCGAGGACCCTCGTCGATGAGGGCGATCTCGCCGAAATAGTCGCTCTGGCCGAGAGTGGCCACCTCCGCCCCGCCCACGGACACCTGCGCCTCGCCGGACTCGATGAGGTACAGGGCCGAGCCGCCGGAACCCTCCCTTATGACCGTCTCGCCCTTGCCAAAGAGGCGCTTCTTGAACAGGCGGGCGACCTCCTCGACCTCGCTGCGGTCGAGTCCGGCGAACAGTTGCACCCGCTCGACGGCCCCTATCGGATCACCGCCGGCCGATGCCCCGGCGGCGGCATCGTTTTGTCGCCCGGCCGCTCCGGTGGTGACGGCCCGGCACTGCAAGAGATAGAGCGTCCCGTCGGCGACCGCCCATTCGATGTCGCGACCCGGCCCGTAGACCTCCTCGCAGCGAAGCGCGAGGCTACCGAGCGAGGCGAGCTCCTCGTCGTGGAGGCAGAGCTGTCCTGCCCTCTCGGCGCTCAGCTCTTCTTGGGTCGTGCCGCCGCCGGGGGTCACCCGGATGGCGAGCCGCTTGCGCCCGGGCGACCGTTCAAGCACCTCTCCGGAGGGGTCGAGCCGGTAGTGGTCCGGGATCACGAGCGCGGCGACGACCGCCTCGCCGAGCCCCCAGCTTGCCTCAACGACACGCTCGGCGGCGCCGGTGACCGGGTTCTGGGTGAACATCACCCCGGCGACCTCGGGGTCCAGGAGGGTCTGGACAACGACACCGACGCTCGGGCGGTTGAGCAGCCCGACGCGCTGGCGGTAGGTGATGGCCGAATCTGAGTTCGCCGACCACCAGATCTCTCCGAGTGCCGGGCCGAGCTCGTCGGCCGAGGCGACGTTGAGCAGCGTCAGGTGCTGCCCGGCAAAGCTGGCCTCGCTGCCGTCCTCGTCGACGGCCGAGGAGCGCACGGCGAAGGGCCCTTCGAGATGCCGCACCGCCTTCGTCACCTTCTCAGTCACCCGCGCATCTCCGGCGGCGACCGCCTCGACGACGGGGCCGGAGAAGGCGACCCCGGGCGGGACTGGGAGCCCGTTTCGCAGGGCGTCACCAAGGCCTACCGCTTTCGAACCGAAGACGGCGACGTCCCGCGCCTCTGCGAGCGGGACCGCTCCCTTCATGCGAGGACGGTCACCTCGCCGGCATCGCCGTCTACCCGCACGCGGGCACCGTCGGCGATCCGTTCAGTCGCCTCGCGTGTCCCGACGACGCCTGGGATGCCGTACTCGCGTGCGACGATCGCCGAATGCGACAGGAGGCCGCCGTTGTCGGTGACGATGGCGCCGAGCAATGGGAGGAGGATGTTGAAGGCTTCGCCCGTCGCCTCGGTCACAAGAACGTCTCCCTGCCTGATCCGGTCGAACTCGGACGGCCCGGAGACTCGCCGTGCAGGGCCTTCGTAGACGCCCCTGCTCGCCGCCAGCCCGCGCAGGAGATGCTCCTCGTGCTCGGCTTCCGAGCTGCCGAAGACCATGCTGAGCGCGACGCCTGTGGCCCGCATCAAACGCGCCGCCGGCGGCGGGAGGCCGCTCGAGTCCGGCGGCGGGTGGGGTGGGTCGCCGAGGAACGGAGGCGCCGCCTTGGCGTCGCGAGAGACGCGAGCGTCGGCGCGTGCGGCGAGCTCTTCAGCCGAAGGTGCCGGCAGGCCGGCGAGAAGCGAGCACATCTCCTCCAG
>JBOGHY010000234.1:0-5655 GCA_050742375.1 Acidimicrobiales bacterium
CCTGGATAGTAGCTAACCGTTCAAGCGTCTCTCGACGTCCCGGCCTCGTTCCGCCCTGTCTCGCTGCCCGAGCTGTAACGAATACCGTAGTCTCCAGCACTCCAACAAGCGTCGCGATGGGCGAGATCGCTGAGAGGGGTTGTTGCAGTGCATGGCCGGCACCGGTCTGCAGCTGCTGATGACGAGGACGTGACTATGTGGTGTTGCGGGCGGGAGGGCACGTATGACCCTCGCCCGGACCGACCAGGTGACCCAGCTGGGCGGAGATCTCTCGGGCAGCTTGGAGCACTGGAGCAATCAACTGCTCGATTCGCTCCCAGGTCATGCGGCTCGTGGGGCCAGCCAGGCTGATGCTGCCAGCCAGTTCACCCCGATGGTTGAACAGCGGGGCACCGATGCAGCGAACCCCGATCTCGTTCTCTATGTCGTCAATCGCGTATCCAGTCGCCCGAATGCGCTGCAATTCGGCACGGAGGGCGGGGGGGTCGACGATGGTGTTCGAGGTCCGGCGCTCAAGTGGTTGTGCCAGGTAGGCCTCCTGCTCGTTCTCGGACAAGACGGCGAGAAGAGCTTTACCGAGCCCAGTACAATGAAGAGGATTTATACCTCCCACTCGTGATACCATACGCAGAGAGTGTGGACTCTCTACTTTATGGATATAGAGGACGGATCGATCCTCTGGGATACCAAGATGACAGGTCTCGCTGCTCAGCTCGACCAACCGAACCATCGAGTCGGCTGCAACCTCGCGCAACTCCAGTGAGGCCAGGAACTCCGAGCCCCAGATAGCGGCACGCGAACCCAGGCGGTATCGGCCGTCGGAAGAGGAGCGAACGAGGTGGGCGTCGACCAACGCCTGGAGCAACCGAACGACGGTCCCGCGAGGCAACTCGACCTCGTAGACGAGGTCTGTGAGGCACAGACCCTCCCGATGCGAGGAGAGCAGGTCGATCACGGCGATGCCCTTTACGAGAGCCTTCGCAGAACCCGTGGTGTCACCGACCGCTATTGATCGGGTCATAACTCAAACTATAGTGCAACGAGGCCAACCTCCAGCTAGGTTCGCCGCCGCCGGGCACTCATTCGGCGACACGGGGATCACGGCCTTCGCGCGGCGGACTGGTCATAAGTGGCTCGGCAGCCACGCACCGCCATCGATCGGGATGGTGACACCGGTGACCATGTCAAAAACAGGGGAGCAGAGCGTCACAACCATTGTAGCTACTTCCGCTCGAGTTGTGAGGCGTCCAGCGGGTGTCCTGGCGATCGTCCGCGGGACGAAGTCGGGATCGAAGGCAGCTATGTCCTCGGTCGACTCCACTATCTGGCCCGGCGCGACACAGTTGACTGTGACGGCAGGTCCGAACTCCAAAGCCAATTGCTCGGTGAGGGTGATGAGAGCGTTCTTTGCCAGCGAGTAGACAGAGTGATTGCGGACGAAGGCAGAGCCGGCAGAGACGTTCACGATCCGTCCCCAACCGCTATGGCCCATGGCAGGCGCCACTCGACGGGCGGCTAGGTAGGCGGCTCTCGTGTTGGCGTTCCAGATCCGGTCGAACTCTCCCGGGTCGAGGTCTTGGTAAGGAGTGAGCGAGAACGGTCCGGCATTGTTGACGAGGACGTCGATCTCCGTGCCGAAGGCGCCTCTCGCTGCGTCAACGGCGGCCTTGACACCTTCTGTCGTGGAGACGTCGCCTGCCACGGCTGTGTGGCCTGAGCCGGCGAGGCTGCTCACGACGGCCTCGGCCTCCTTACGCGACGAGCGGTAGTTCACGGCCACCCGCGCTCCCCGGTGGGCGAGGGCACGGGCAATCTCGGCACCGAGGTTCCGTGCCGCCCCTGTGACGATGGCGCTCTTACCGACCAGATACGTCTCGAACGCTCCTTGCGGACTCATGTCGCCATCTCGAGGCGCAAGTTGCCGACGGCCTTCGCCCGGACTCGGACGGCGTTCCCGGGGAGGTAGCTGATCGGCACCTTGTCGATCTCGACCACTTCTACCGTGCCAGGTTCCGCGCCAGCGGCGACTGCCCTCTCGGTTGCCTCCTCGACCACCTCGCCGATCGCCTTCGCCCCGGCCGCCTCGTCGGCGTGGACGATCCGGTCGACCTCGCCCCCTATCTGGGCCATGGCGGCGCCGACGGCGTTCGCCACCTCTCCGTGCTCGGGACGAACCAACCTCGATGCCCCCGGCAGCCGCTGTTCTAGGAGGAGGCCACCGCCGCCGACGACCACAACCGGCACCTCGCCCGGCGAGGTCTTCATCCGGTCGACTGCTTCGGCGAGAGCTCTTTCAACTAGGAGAAGGCCGTTGCGCACCACGGACCGGCCAAGCCCTGAGAGGAGATCCGGGTCGCCGAGCTCGGCCCAGCCTGCGGCGACTGCGAGGTCAGTGGCCGTCAGCGTGGTACCGCCGAACGCTAGGGAGCGAGTGGTGAGCTCGTAGCCGACGCTCTCCGGGCCAACTGCTATATGTTCGCCTTCCAGGCGGACGATGCTCCCACCGCCGATGCCGAGGGAGAGGACGTCGGGCATGCGGAAGTTCGTCCTCACTCCACCAATCTCGGCTCCGAGGGGTGCCTGGCGCGGGAAGCATCGGTTCAGCACGCCGATGTCCGAGGTCGTCCCGCCGATGTCGACGACGGCGGCGTCTTCGAGACCGCTCAAGAAGGCAGCCCCGCGCATGGAGTTCGTCGGGCCCGAAGCGAAGGTGGCGACCGGGAAGCGCCGGGCATAGTCAGCACTCATCAGCGTGCCGTCGTTCTGGCTGATGAACAGGCGCCCGCCAATGCCGGCAGCCGTCAGCGCCTCTTCGAAACCGCTCACCGTGTCGGCCGCTAGTGAACGCAGGCAGGCGTTCATGACGGTGGCGTTTTCCCGCTCGAGAAGGCCGATCCGCCCGATGTCCGCCGAGAGCGTCACTGATACTTGCGGGGCATGCTCTGCAAGTATCGCCGCCGCCTCGAGCTCGAGCTCGGAGCTCATGGGCGAGAAGACCGAGGTGATGGCGATCGACTCAACCCCGTCGGCGGCAATGGCGTCGCCGATCCGTGCGATCGTCGCTCTGTCGAGCGGGGCGATGGCACTGCCGTCGTACTCGTTTCCGCCTCGACACAGGTGGACGTGGTCGCCGAGTGCACGCCGGAGGGCAAGCGGCCAGTCAACGAGGGGCGGCAGGCAGGCGGTAGCCGGCAGACCTAGGCGGAGGACGGCAGTGCGAGCAAGGCCGCTCGCCTGGACGACCGCGTTCACGAATTGCGTCGTCCCCACCATGACGGCCGCCACCTCGCCCGCCTCGAGGCCCGCATCATCGAGGATGGCGACCAGTGCGTCACGGATGCCATCCGCGACGAGCGGCGTAGTGGGCCTCTTCGCCGAGGCGAGGATCTTGTCCCCCTCGACGGCGACTGCGTCGGTGTTCGTTCCACCGACGTCGATGCCGATCCGAGCGAGACGGCTCACTGCGCGGTCGGCTCAGGAACGAGGAACGGGTTCCCGAGAGCCTCGAGGACCGCCTCCGGGGTGACCGGGATCTTGTCGATGCTGGAGCCAACGGCGTCTGCGACAGCGTTTACGATCGCCGCAGCCACTGGCACGATGGGCGGCTCGGCGACCCCCTTGGCGCCGAACGGGCCCTCGGGATCGCCGTGTTCGAGAGTCACTATCTCGACGACCGGAACGTCGACGGCCAGCGGCAGTCCGTAGCTCTCGAAGGTCTGCTGGCGGTACCTGCCTTCCTTCAGCTCGAGCCACTCCCAAAGGGCGTAGCCGAGGCCCTGGGTGACGCCGCCCTGGATCTGACCGGCGACGCCGGTCGGGTTGATCACCCTGCCCACCTCCTGCACGACGACATAGCGGAGCACCTCGACATTGCCCGTCACCGGGTCTACTTCGACCTCGGCTATGTGCAGGTGGTAGGTCGGCGTCGGGAAGGCTGGGAAGAGCAAGCCCGAGGCGCAGGTCTTGTTGTAGGAGGGCATCGGGGTGGCGTAGGTACCAGTGCCGGTGATCGCCTTGCCTCGGCCCGTCGCAGCCTGAGCCACCGACGCCAGGGCCACCCGCTTGGCCGGAACGCCGCGAACGCCGACGGCGGTCTCGACCATCTCCAGGTCGGATTCGGTCGCCTCGAGCATCTCGGCTGCGACCTCGAGGATCTTCCGCCTCACCTCCTCGCCGGCTGTCCGGACGGCCATCCCGACGACGCGAGTCGTCCTGCTCCCTTGGGAGCCGGCGTCGTAGCCGGCGACGTCGGTGTCGGGCATCGTTACGAGGACGCTTCCCGCGTCGACGCCGACCACGTCGGCGGCGATCTGGCGGAGACCCATCGTGACCGCCCCAGAGCCGTTGTCGGTGGCGCCCGTCACGACCGATAGGGTGCCATCTTCATTCAGCTTCAACATCGCGCTGCCCGGGAGAGGGTTCGTCAGCCAAACGCAGGCGCCGATGCCGACACCCCTGTTCTCGCCCTTGCCCAGGCTCGCCCAGGGGGCGACCTGCTCGGCGCGCTCGAACGCCTCAGCGAGGATGCTGGCGTCGCCGAGGACCTGGCCGTTGAGAAGGGAGTCGCCGTCGCGCATGAGGTTCTCGAGCCGCAGCTCCCGCCGGTCTCGACCAAGGACACTGGCAATGTGGTCCATGTGTCGCTCGACGGCGAAGAACAGGTAGGTGCCGCTCACGCCACGGAATGCTCCCGTCGGGGCGGTGTTCGTGTAGACGGCCCGGCAGCGAACCCGGGCCTTGTCGACCCGGTAGACCCCGCCCGCGGCGAAGAGCGGCAGGCTGGCAAGGTAAGGGGCGTCGATGGCGTAGGCGCCGCTGTCGAATACGACGTCGAAGTCGCGGGCGAGGATCTGGCCGTCAGCGGTGACCGCCGAGCGGACCCGTACGACGGCGTTCTCCCGGCAAGGCGCCGTGACGAGGTCTTCCGGCCTGCTGTTCAGCATGCGTACTGGCCGCCCGACTCGCCGCGCCAGGGCAGCGGCGTAGGGCTCGAGCCCTGTGTCGAGCTTTGCTCCGAAGCCGCCTCCGATGTGGTGGCCGACGACCCGGACTGCCGACTGGGCGACACCGAGCGCCTGGGCGACCCGGTCGCGGACGTTGAAGGGGAACTGGTGGGAGACGTGGATGACGTACCGCCCCGACTGGTACTCGGCGACTGCCGCCCGCGTCTCCAAGTAGGCCTGGTACTGGCGGTCGGCCCGGTACTCGTCCTCGACCACGTGTTCAGCGGCGGCGAAGAGCTCGTCGATGCCGCCGGGATCCGAAACCATCTCGCAGACGACGTTGCCCTGGCGGGGCCACTCGGCGCCGGACGTCCCGTACGAGCTCCAGTCCGGATGGACGAGGGGCGCCCCCGGCGCGAGCGCAGCCTCCAGGTCGACGACAGCTTCGGTCTCTTCGATGTCTACGCGCACTTTTGCGAACGCCTCGTCGATCGCGGAGAGCGTCTCGCCGACGACCGCGAGGACCGGCTCGCCGACGTACCGCACGAGATCGCCGGCGAAGAGGGGCTGATCCCAGAGCACGAGACCGCTCAGTCGGTCTCCGAAATTGCTGGCGTCCATCACGGCGAGCACTCCGGGCACCTCTTCGGCCTCCGAGAAGTCGAGGCCGACCAGGCGCCCGGCGGGCACGGGGGAGCGCCAGAGCCGGGCG
>JBOGHY010000235.1:0-12993 GCA_050742375.1 Acidimicrobiales bacterium
GGTACGAAGCGCCCGTCATGCGCCTTCGGTGCCGGTCTTCGGCTCGTCGACGATCTCGGCGTCGACCACCTCGTCGTCCGAGGCGGGCTCTGTGCCACTCGTGGCATCGGTCGAGCCCGAGCCCGAGCCCGAGGCACTGGCAGAGGACGACGCGCTCGCCTGCTCGTACATCTTCTGGCCCATGCTCTGGGAAGCCGAGCGCAGCCCGTCGAGGGCGCTCGTGATGGCGCCGAGATCGGAGCCGGCGAGGGCGTCCTTCACGTCCTTGAGGCGGGCCTCGACCGTCTCCCGCTCGCCGGGGGGCACCTTGTCGCCCTGCTCGCGCAGCAACTTCTCGGTCTGGTAGACGAGCGTGTCGGCGCTGTTGCGGGTCTCGGCCTCCTCGCGGCGGCGACGGTCCTCCTCGGCGTGAGCCTCGGCATCTTTCACCATGCGCTGGATGTCGTCCTTCGGCAGCGACGACTGACCGGTGATCGTCATCGACTGCTCCTTGCCCGTGGCGAGGTCCTTGGCAGACACGTGCACGATCCCGTTGGCATCTATATCGAAAGCCACTTCTATCTGCGGCACGCCCCTCGGCGCCGGCGGCAGGTCGACGAGCTGGAACTTGCCGAGCGTCTTGTTGTACATGGCCATGTCCCGCTCGCCTTGGAGCACGTGGATCTCGACCGAGGGCTGGTGGTCCTCGGCCGTCGTGAAGATCTCCGAACGGCGCGTCGGGATGGTCGTGTTCCGCTCGATGAGCCGGTGGGTGATGCCGCCCTTCGTCTCGATGCCGAGGCTGAGCGGGGTCACGTCGAGGAGGAGGATGTCCTTCACGTCTCCCTTCAGCACGCCCGCCTGGACGGCGGCGCCGACCGCGACCACCTCGTCGGGGTTGACACCCTTGTGGGGCTCTTTGCCCGTGAGCTCCGCGACGAGGTCCTGGATGGCGGGCATCCGCGTCGAGCCCCCGACGAGCACGACGTGCTCGATGTCCGAGGTCGAGAGAGAGGCGTCGCTGATCACCTGCTCGAAGGGGCCGCGGCAGGCGGCGACGAGGTCCTCGGTGAGCTCCTGCAGCTTGGCGCGGGTGAGCTTCAGGTCGAGGTGCTTCGGGCCTTCGCTCGTGGCCGTGATGAAGGGCAGGTTGATGGTCGTCTCCTGCACCGTCGAGAGCTCGATCTTCGCCTTCTCGCCCGCCTCCTTAAGGCGCTGCATGGCCATCTTGTCGGCCGACAGGTCGACGCCTTCGGTGTCCTTGAAGGACTTCACGAGCCAGTCGATGACGCGCTGGTCCCAATCGTCGCCGCCGAGGTGGCTGTTGCCGTTGGTCGCCTTCACCTCGAAGACGCCCTCGCCGATCTCGAGAAGCGATACGTCGAAGGTTCCGCCGCCGAGGTCGAAGACCAGGATCGTCTGCTCCTCGCCCTCCTTGTCGAGGCCGTAGTCAAGGGCGGCCGCCGTCGGTTCGTTGATGATGCGCAGCACCTCGAGGCCGGCGATCTGGCCGGCTTCTTTGGTGGCGGTGCGCTGGGCATCGTCGAAGTAGGCCGGCACGGTGATGACTGCCTGGGTAACGCTGTCGCCCAGGTACGACTCGGCGTCCCGCTTCAGCTTCTGCAGGATGCGGGCCGAGATCTCCTGAGCGGTGTACTTCTTCCCGTCGATGTCGACCGACCAATCGGTGCCCATCTGGCGCTTCACGGAGCGGATCGTCCGGTCCGGGTTCGTGATTGCCTGGCGCTTGGCGACCTCCCCGACGAGCACCTCGCCTGACTTGGCGAAGCCGACGACCGACGGCGTCGTGCGACTGCCCTCCATGTTCGGTATGACGGTCGGCTCGCCGGCCTCGAGAAAGGCGACGACCGAATTCGTCGTTCCGAGGTCGATCCCTACGGCCTTCGGCATTTGGTCCTCCACTGGGTTCAACTTGCTCGTGCTACTGCTGACAGCGGTCAGTATAGCGAAGTTGAGCGGTAGATTGTCAAGTTTTCACACCAGCTACTCCTACCTGCGCCGACGACATCGGCCGCGCCGAGGAAGGCGTCGGCCTCGCGCTGGCAAGGTACCAACCGGCCCTCTCCGGGCAGTTCACCGACAGCATCGTGAGGGCCCTCGGTTACCTCGGCGACGTTCCCGACGATCCGCAGCTCCCCGCGACCGGACGACGATCGTGGCGTACTGGCGCAGGCGCCGGCCCGAGGTCGTGCGCCACGTCAGCCGCGACTGAGCACTTCCCCGGGACGAAAGCCACCGCCGGCGGTTGCGCGCCGCGCCGCCTGGAGGCGACGCTGTCGCCGGGGAACCGACCGCCCCGAGAAAGGAGCGTGGTGCCCACCCTCGTCATCCTCCGCCACGGCCAGAGCACCTGGAACGCCGAGAACCGCTTCACCGGCTGGGTCGACGTCGACTTGAGCCCGGCGGGCGAGGACGAGTCGCGCAAGGCGGGCGGCCTCCTCGCCGGCGAGCTCACCGTCGAGATCGACACGGTGCACACCTCGGTCCTCACCCGGGCGGTCAGGACCGCCACCATCGTCCTCGAGGAGATGGGACGAAGCTTCCTCCCCGTCCGCCGCCACTGGCGGCTCAACGAGCGCCACTACGGGGCACTCCAGGGCCTCGACAAGAAAGAGACGGCCGAGCGCTACGGCATCGACCAGGTGAAGGCATGGCGCCGGAGCTTCAGCGTCCGTCCGCCCGCCCTCGGTGACGACGACCCGGGTCACCCCCGCAACGACCCTCGCTACCGCCTCGTGCCGGCCTCGGCGCTCCCCGCCGCCGAGTCGCTCGCAGACGTGGTCGTGCGCATGACGCCCTATTTCGACGACGTCATCGGCCCCGAGCTCCTCTCTGGGCTGAACGTGCTCGTCGTCGCCCACGGCAACAGCCTCCGAGCCCTCATCAAGCACCTCGAGTCGATCTCCGACGACGACATCGTCGGCCTCGACGTCCCCACCGGCTTTCCCCGGCTCTACGACCTCGACGAGCGGCTGTGCGTCACCTCCGCCCGCTACCTCGGCGATCCGCAAGCAGCGAAAGCCGCCGCCGCCGAGGTCTCACGCCAGGCCGGTTGATCGACCCCCACGAGGCTCCGGAGCCTCGCCTCGCGCTGCGCAGGCGCCCTTAGGGCTCCCGTCAGCCGACTAAAGAGAGCTTCCCGGCGAGCAACTCGCAGGCCTCGAGGACCGGCCGGCAGCCGAGGCGCTCCCCGATCGCCCGCGCCTCGCCGAGCGCCCTCGCCGCGCCCGGCCCGTCACCGCCCGACGCGAGGAAGGCGGCGTGGTCGACAAGGCCCCGCCCTAAACGGTAGGGGCTCCCGGCCGCCCGCAGCGCCTCGATCGCCCGACCGAAGCCCTCTCCGGCGCCCTCCGCGCCGGCGTCGGCGGCGAGGCGGGCCGCCGCCAGGTCACGCTCGGCTCGCAGCACCGGCGCCAGGTGCCCCGGTGGATGGGTCTCCAGCATGGCGAAGAGCTCCTCGGTGGCCGCTTCGTCGCCGAGCTCACGGGCGAGGCGAGCGGCGAGCGGCCATGCCCAGCAAGCCATCTCGCCCCGCAGACCGAGGACGTCCGTGTAGGAGAGGGCGTCGCGGGCGAACTCGAGCGCCTCGTGGCTCTGGCCGAGGGCGGCGGCGACCTCGGCCCGCAGCTGGCCGAGGAGCGACTGGATCTGGGCGTCGGCGTAACCTCCGAACTCCGCTCCGAGCTTCGTCACGATCTCGCCCGCCTGAAGCGCGTCGCCCCGGAGCGCCGCCAGGAAGGCCTCCTCTCCGGCGCAGTACAGATCGGCGCCGGCGCCGTCTGCCCCGGCGGCGGCGAGCACCTCCGCCGCCTCGTCCCACTCGCCGAGCTCGACGAGAGCCTCGGCCGTGTTGCCGGCGGCGATCGATAACAGGCTGCGGTTGCCGCAGCGGCGGGCCTGCTCGAGCGCCGCCCGCCCGGCGGCGGCGGCCTCCCGCCGGTCGGTGCTCCTCAGGTGCTCGGAGAGGTTGACGAGGGCCCTGCCGAGCACCTGAGGATCCCCGGCCGCCGCAGCGAGACGGGCGGCCTCGCGGGAGAGACAGGCCGCCTCGACGACGCGGCTGGCGAAGGAGCAGGCGACCGACATCGTCGTGAAGAGCTCGGCGATCCGGCCGTCGTCGAGATCGAGCGCCTGTCCCATGACGAGCGCCTCGGTGGCGATGGACTGAGCCTCCGTACTTCCGGCGAAGATCTCGGCGCTGGCGAGCCGCTCCAGAGCCTCGACGGTGTCGGCGTCAGGATCGTCCCGGAGGACCTCGAGCGCCCCGGTCAGCTCGGTCCTCGCCTCGGTCCTCCTGCCCAGGCTGCCGAGCAAGGATCCTCTGACGGTCCTCGCACGGGCCGCCCCGCGGGCGTCGCCCGCCCCGAGGTAGGCGTCCCGGGCGGCTTCTGCATAGGGCAGAGCTCTGTCGGAGAGGCCGGCCGAGCGAGCCGCCCGGGCGGCGCTCTCGAAGAGCTGGGCGCCGCGAAGCGTGGCGTCGCCCTTTGGGCTCCCCGTGCCAGCGCTCCCCTCCGTCCAGCTCCTCCCCTCCGCTTGGTCGCCCCGCTCTCCCGGCCCGCCGGTGAGAAGTGCCGCCGCCCTCGCGTAGCTGGTCGCCGCTTGCGACGGTGCTCCTGCTCGCTCGGCTCGCTCGGCGGCGCGGACGAGCAGGGAGAGCGCCTCCTCGCTGATTGAGGCGGCGTCGGCGTCCCCGTTTCCGCCGGCGGCGAGAGCGTCGAGGTAGTGCCGGGCGATGACCTCAGAGACCTCCTCTCCGTCGTTGGCGAAGAACCGGCGCAGGTGCCCGGCGACGGCGAGGTGCCGGGCCCTGCGCTCCTGGCGCGAGAGCGTCTCGTAGGCGACCTGGCGGAGCATCTCCTGGGCGAAGCTGTAATCGCCGCGCTGGGGAGAGAGCGGGTCGGCCGAGATCTCGACCACGCCCCGCCGGACGAGCTCGGAGAGGCCGGCACGCACCTCGGCCTCCCCCTGCCCCGAGATGGAGGCGAGCGCCTCGGGCGGAAAGCTCGAGCCGAGCACGGATGCCGCCGCCAGCAGGCTCCGCGTGGCGGGGTCGAGGGCGTCGAGGCGGGAGGCGAGGAGCCCGTGGAGGCTTTCGGGCACCGAGAGCGCGCCGAGCTCGCCGGCGAGGCGGTAGCCGCCCTCGGTGGTGGCGACCGCACCCGAGTCGATGAGGGAGCGGACCGTCTCGATGGCGAAGAGCGGGACGCCCTCCGCTCGGCCCGAGACAAGGGCGCGGGCGGCGTCTGGAGCCCCGGGCAGGAGCGTGGAGACGAGGGCGTCCATCGAGGCGCGGTCGATCGGGTCGAGGCTCAGCATCGAACGGTTCCGCCCGGCCCCGAAGCCCGGTCGCCTCTCGGCCAGCTCGGGCCGGGCGAAGACGAGCACCACCACCGGCAGATCCCTCGTCCAGTCGACGAGGTGGTCCAGGAAGTCGAGCAGGTCCGTGTCGGCGTAATGGGCGTCTTCGACGAGGAGCACGACGGGGGCGACGGCGGCCAGGCGCTCGAAGAAAAGGCGCCAGCCGGCAAAGAGCTCCTCGCGCGGGAGCCTCACCTCTGGCCCGGGGTCGCCCACTCCGAGGAGTCGCTGCAGGCGGGCTCTGACGTAGTCGCGCTCGTCCTCGCCCACGAGGCGGGCGAGCCCCTCGGAGAGCTTCTGGGCCGCCAGGTCAGGGGGGTCGTCCTCGGCGATGCCGAGCCGTTGGCGCACGATCTCGGCGAGCGCCCAGAAGGCCACCCCCTCGCCGTAGGAGAGGCAGCGCCCGCGGTGCCAGAGCACGGTGTCGACTAGCCCGTCGATGTACTTCTCGAGCTCCCATCCGAGGCGGGACTTGCCCACTCCCGCAGGGCCCGAGACGACCACGAGGCGCGGGGCCTTGCGGTCGGCGGCGGTGTGGAAGAGGTCCTTGAGCGCCCGCAGCTCGGCATCCCGCCCGACGAGGGGGGCCTCGAGAGACTCGCTGCGCTGGCGACCGCCGACCCCCGAGATCACCCGGAGAGCCTTCGAGAGGCTCTCGGGCTCCGACTTGCCTTTCAGCTCGTGACGACCGGCGTCCTCGAAGGAGATCGCCTTCTCGGCCAGGCGCCGCGTGGCCTGGTCGACGTAGCAACATCCCGCCGTGGCGGCCGCCTGTATGCGGGCGGCCGTGTTGACCCGGTCGCCCACGACGAGACCCTCGTCGGCGCTCTCGGTCGTCGCCGCCGCGCCGGTGGCCACTCCGACCCGGCACGAGAGGCCGGCTCCGGCCGCCTCCCCGTAGGCCGGCACCTCCGTCACGAGCTCGAGCCCTGCCCGGACGGCTCGCTCGGCGTCGTCCTCATTGGCGACCGGTGCGCCCCACAGCGCCATGACGGCGTCTCCGATGAATTTCTCGACCACCCCGCCGTAGCGGGTGACTATCGACCTGGCGAGCTCGAAGTAGCCCGAGAGCAGATCTCGGATCTCCTCGGGATCGCGAGATTCGCTCAGCGAGGTGTACCCGACGAGGTCGCAGAAGAGCACCGAGACCCGCCGGACCTCGCCGGCGCCGCTTCTGTCGGCCGCCACGGGCGCTGCCCCCGTCGCCTCGTCCGCCATTGCCGTGACTGTGCCGCCCGGGCTGCTCGTCACCGCCCCCGCCGACGCGCCCGCCGCCGGTGCCGCACTCCTCGCCCCGCCGCAGTCGGCGCAGAACCTGGCTTCGGCCAGCAGCTCCGCGCCGCAGAACGGGCACGTCTCGCCGAAGGGCGCGCCGCAGTCCTTGCAGAACCGCTTGCCTTCGGGCGTCTCGCCCCCGCAGGCTGGACAGCGCATCACACCTCCATTCCCAGCTCGCAAGGTTACGACTCCGGCCCCCCCACTGCTGAAGACCGGCGGCCACTCGGTCCTCGGCGTAATCGTGATCGGCCAGGCAGGCTTCAACAGTGCGGCGCTCGGCGGCGCGCGTGCTCAGGCCACGCCGGTGTTCATCGAGGACCGGGGAGCACGACGAAGCCGAGCGCCTCGAAGTCGCCGTCGCAGCCGAACACGTCGAGAATCCGTCCCGCTCGGGCGGTCACGGCGCATGCCGCGTCGGTAAGTGAGAGCTTGACGTCGCGGTACTGCTCGAGGACCCGCCAGGCTTCGGCTTCGGCCTTCTCGTCGACCCAAGCGATCCTGAGTCTTCCGGCCGCCACAGCCTCCAGGAGCATCTGGCGGAACCCAAGCGCGGCCGCCAGACCTATCCCGTAGCGCAGACGGGTGGCGGTCTCGTCTACGACGTAGTTGTTCGTAACAAGCAGGCTGCGGTCGTGGGAGAGCTCGTCGTATCGAGCGAGTGCCCGCTCGTGGAACCGGTCGTCATGGCTGAGCAGCGCAATCCATCCGCTGGTGTCTACGAAGACGGCACTCACCCTCGGGGCCGATGACCCGACATGGCTTTCTGGCCGTACAGGTCGCGGTCGTGCTCGGCGGCTGCATCGGCGGGCAACCCTCGAAGACTGCCTGCCATCGCCCGGATGGGATCCTTGCCTCGCGGGGTGGTACGGGTCCGAGCGAGGTAGGAATCCAGAGCCTCGCGGATGACGGCGGCAGCGGATCTGCCTTCTGCTGCCGCCCTCTGGCGGACCTGCTCATCCACCCGCTCGTCGAGATAGATCTGAGTTCGACGCACAGAACCAAATATACATCACTCTATCGATGGCGTATACGCCATCGATAGGCCCGTCCTCCTCGGTCCCGCCATGGCACGCCTGGGGCGGCTGCCACGAAGGCCCCCACTGCTGAAGACCGGCGGCCCCTCGGTCCTCGGGGTGCACAGATAGGCTCTCGCCGGTGTCTGTCGGTGGCTCCTTCGACTTCGCAAGCGTGTGGCTCTTCAGCGGCTTGTCGCGATCAGAGCTGAGGAGCGTGGCAAAGAAGGCACGAGCGCGCTCGGCTGCGGCCGGCTCGGTGCTCTGCGACGAGGGTGACGTCGGCCAGGAGCTCTACGTGATCCTGAGCGGGCAGGCCGAGGTGTTGCGGAACGGCCGCAGGGCAGCCGTGCTCGGCCCGGGCGACTACTTCGGCGAGCTGGCGCTGCTGGACCGGCTCCCGCGCTCGGCCACGGTCAGGGCCGCGAGCAACATGGAGCTGATGGTCATCGGCCAGAAGGACTTCAATGCCCTCCTGAGCGAGGTGCCTGCCCTCACCCGAAAGCTCCTCGCGGCGACTGCGGCGCGACTGCGCACTGCCGATGCCAAGGCGCTCGGAGCTGCCCTTCACTGAGAGCTGGCCCGGCGACCTCCCTGTGCGCGCTCGCAAGCCGCGGGCGCGCCCTGCATGCACGAGCTGAGCGGGCCGGCGGTCAAGCCACGCCGGCGAGCTCGGAGCGAAGAGACTCGGCTCGCTCGACGAGCGGTGGGCAGCCGAGGCGCTCTCCGATGAGCCGGGCCTCCTCGATGGCGGCAACGGCGGCCTCGGCCGCCGTCGCGTCGCCGGCTCGGACGAGCAGCCCGGCCTCGTCGAGCAGGCCATGGGCGAGGTGATAGGGGCTGCCGACGTCCCGCAGCGCCACCACGGCGTCGGCGAAGCTGTCCGGGTCGGCGGCCGCGTGAGCCGCTGCGAGGAGGCGCTCGGCCCGAAGCAGCGGCGGGAGATGGCCGAGCGGCCGGGCGTCGAGCATGGCGAGGAGCTCGCCGGTCGCGGCGCCGTCCTCCAGCGCGCGGGCGAGGCGTGCCGCCAGCGGCCACGCCCAGCAGACGACCTCGTGGCGGATGCCGATCGCCTCTGCCTGGCGAACCGCAGAGAGGGCGTGCCCGAGCGCCTCGGCGCTCCGGCCCTCCGCGGTGGCGGCGAAGGCACCCGCGAGACTGAGCGTTGCTGCATCCTGGCGGTCCTCGGTGCCGCCGATCGAGTCGAAGAGCGCCGCATAGCGGCCTGCGGCGTCCTCTCCGTCTCCCCGCAGACCTGCCAGCAGCACTCGAAGGTAGGCGATCAGAAAGTGGTCGCCGGCGCCCTCCTCGACCGCCTGGTCCAAGGTCGCGACTGCCTGGTCCCACTCTCCCAGCTCGAGCAGGGCAACGCCGCAGTTCGAGGTCGCGACGGCGAGCAGGTCCGGGTTGCCGACGCGGACCGCCTCGGAGGCGGAGGCCCTTGCCGCCTGGAGCGCCCCGGCCGGTTCGCTGCTCCTCGTCAGGCTGGCCAGGTTGAGCAGTGCTCTCGAGTGGATCTCGGCGGCGCCTGCCGCCTCCGAGAGCCGGGCTCCCTCCCGCATGAGGGCCACCGATTCCGCCTCCCTGTCGGAGAAGTCGAGCGCCGTGGCCCGCACCACGAGCAGCTCGGACAGGAGCGAGGTACTGACTGCGAGAGCCTGGCCCATAAGGAGCGCCTCCTCCGAGAGCCGATCTCCTCCGGGAGAGCCTGCGAAGATCTCGACCCTTGCCAGCTGCATGACGGCGTCGACGGTGTCGGCGTCGGGCTTGGCGCGGAGCACCCCGAGCGCCTCGACCAGCTCGGAGCGCGCGTCCGCGAGGCGGCCCAGGTGAGAAAGGGCGCCCGACGCGAGGGTCCGCGCCCGGGCCGCCGCGCGGGTCTCGCCCTCTGCGAGGTGCACCGCCCGGGCCGACTCGGCATGGGCGATGGCCCGTTCGTACGAGCCCGCCGTGATGGCGGCCCGGGCGGCCTCCTCGAGGAGCCGGGCGCCGCGCAAGCGCTCTTCGCAGGCTCCGCCCGGCGTCGCCGGGCCGCTTCCCGGCTCAGCCGAAGACTCCGGCGAGGCTCCGGCGAGCAGGCCCGCTGCCGCCGCGTAGCTGAGGGCCGCCTGAGCGGGCGCCCCTGCCCGCTTGGCACGTTCGGCGGCGCGCACGAGCATAGAAAGCCCCTCCTCGCGGATCGAACCGGCATCGGTCGCGTCCGGCCCGGCCGCAAGAGCGTCGGTGTAATGCCGGGCAATCACCTCGGCCATCTCCTCGCCCTCGTTCGGATAGCTCCGGCGCAGGTGGGCGGCGACGGCGAGGTGGTGCGACTTGCGGTCCCGCCGCGAGAGGCCCTCGTAGGCGACCTCGCGGAGCATCTCCTGGGCAAAGCGGTAGTCGCCCCGCTGGGGCGAGAGGTGGTCGGCGATCACCTCGAGCACGTTGCGCCCCACGAGCTCCGACAGCTCGGCGCGCACCTCGTCGGGCTCTCTGCCGGAGACCGCCACGAGCGCCTCAGCGGAGAAGCTCGACCCGAGCACGGAGGCGAGGCCGACGAGGCTCCGCGTCGCGGGGTCGAGGGCATCGAGACGCGAGGCGAGGAGCGAGTGGAGGCTGTCCGGCACGGACAGCTCTCCGAGCTCGCCCGCGAGCCGGTGGGTGCCGCCCTCGCGCACCACCGAACCGGCGTCGATGAGGGAGCGGACGGTCTCGACGGCGAAGAGCGGGATGCCCTCGGCGCGGGAGGTGACGGCCGCCCGCGCCTCGCTGGGCATTCCCGGCACGAGCGCCTCGATGAGGTCGTCCATCGAGGAGCGGTCGAGCGGGTCCAGGCTGAGCGTGGAGCGGTTCCGCCCCACCCCGAAGCCAGGATGGGCTTCGGCGAGCTCGGGTCGGGCGAGCACGAAGACGAAGATCGGAAGGCCCCTTGCCCAGTCGACCAGGTGGTCGAGGAAGCCGAGCAGGTCGGCATCGGAATGCTGGGCGTCCTCGACGAGGAGCACCACCGGGGCGACGGCGGCGAGGCGTTCGAAGAAGAGGCGCCAGCCGGCAAAGAGCTCTTCTCGCGGCAGGTTCTGCTGGCGGCCGCCGCCGAGCTCGATCCCGAGCAGGCGGGCGAGCCGTGCCCCCACGTAGTCCCTCTCGTCCTCGCCGACCAGGCGGACGAGGCCCTCGGTCAGCTTCGTCCGCGCCGCCTCGGCGGCATCGTCCTCGGCGATGCCGAGCCGTTGGCGCACGATCTCCGAGAGCGCCCAGAACGACACGCCCTCGCCGTAGGAGAGGCAGCGCCCACGGTGCCAGAGGACGGTCTCGACGAGGCCGTCGACGTAACGCTCGAACTCGAAGCCGAGGCGGGACTTGCCGACCCCGGCAGGCCCGGCGACGACGACGAGACGCGGGCTCTGGCGATCGGCCGAGGCGTGGAAGAGGTCCTTGAGGGTCCGAAGCTCGGTCTCGCGGCCGACGAGGGGGGCCTCGAGGGCGTCCGATCGCAGCCGACCGCCGACGCCGGAGAGCACCCTCGCAGCCCGGTAGAGGAGCTCGGGCTCGGACTTGCCCTTCAGCTCGTGGAGCCCTTCGTCCTCGAAGGCGATGGAAGCCTCCGAAAGCCGCTTCGTCACCTGGTCGACGTAACACGCGCCAGGCTCGGCCTCGCCCTGGATGCGGGCGGCGGTGTTCACGCGGTCCCCGATGACGAGACCCTCGGAGGGGCTCTCGGTCGTAGCAGCTGCGCCGGTGGCGATCCCGACACGGCAGGCGAGCTCCGAGCCCGCCGAGGCGCCGTAGCCCGGGACCGCGGAGACGAGCTCGAGCCCGGCCCGGACGGCCCTCTCGGCGTCGTCCTCGTTGGCGATCGGCGCCCCCCACACCGCCATGACGGCGTCCCCGATGAACTTCTCGACGACTCCGCCGTAGCGGCCGACGATGGCGCGGGCAAGGTCGAAGTAGCCCGAGAGGAGCTCGCGCACCTCCTCGGGGTCGCGGGGCTCGGCGAGGGAGGTGTAGCCGACGAGGTCGCAGAAGAGAACCGAGACGTGGCGCACCTCCCCGGGCGGAACGCGGGTTCCCTCTTCGCCGGGGCCGGTCAGAACTGGCGAGGGGACTGGGTTCGGGCCCGAACCTCCAGGCGCTCCCGGGCCTCGGGCTGTCAGGGCTCCGACGGGGGCGCCGCACTTTCCGCAGAAGCGGCTCTGCGACCCGACGGCGGCGCCGCAGGCCGGGCAGGTCGGCGCGAGTGGTCCGCCGCAGCTCGTGCAGAACCGGTCGTTGTCGAGGTTCTCAGCTCCACAGGCCGGACAGCGCATCGTCTCTTGCTACCTCAGGTGGCGGGGGCAGGCTCGAGCTTTACTGAGCCGGCGCGCTCGACGAGAGGAGGGCAGCCGAGGTGCTCGCCGATCGCGCGCGCCTCGTCAACGGCACCTCTGGCGGCCTCGGCCGCCGGGGTGTCGCTGGCCTGGGCGAGGAAGGCGGCATGGTCGAGGAGGCCGTGGGCGAGATGGTAGGGGCTGCCGACCGCGCGGAGGGCCTCGACGGCAGCGGCGAGGGGACCGGCCGCCATTGCCGTGGAGCCGGCTTCGGTGGCGGCGAGGGCGAGGGCGAGCAGACGCTCCGCCCGGAGCAGCCGCGGGAGGTGGCCGGGGCGATGGGCGCCGAGGACGGAGAGGAGCTCCGCCATCGCCTCGGAGTCGCCGAGGTGGCGTGCGAGACGGGCGGCCAGCGGCCATGCCCAGCAAACAGCCTCGTGGCCGATCCCGACCGCAGGCGCCTGGCGGACGGCGTCCATCGCATGTCCGAGCGCCTCTTTGGGGTTCCCGAGGGACGCCTGCGTCTGGCCCCGGGCGAGACCGAAGTTGGCCGTGTGCTGCCTGTCCTCGCTTGGAGGTGCGTGGTCGAGCAGAGCCCTCGCCGACTCGGGCCTGCCTTCGAGCGCCGCCAGAAAAGCACGGCACTCCCCGACGAAAGCGTCTCTACCGGTCCATTCGCCGTCAGAGCTTGCCACGCGCCTTGCCTCGTCCCACTCTCCGAGGTCCAAGAGGGCGAAGACGAGGTTGCCCGTGGCGCTCTCGAGGTACCGCGCGTAGCCGACCCTGCGCGCCTGCTCCGCCGAGGCACGCGCCGCCTCGCGGGCGCCGAGAGGGTCGCTCGCCCTGATCGTGGAGGAGAGGTTGAGGAGCGCCCTGCTCGCCTCGGAGGCGTCGCCGGCGATCTCGGCCAGTCGAACGGCTTCGCGCATGAAAGAGACGGCCTCCGCCTTCCGGTTGGCGAAGGCGAGCGCCACGCCCCGGGTGTTGAGCAGCTTGGCCAGCAGTCCCTCGTCGACCCCGATCTCCTGGCCCATCACGAGGGCCTCGGAGGCGAGGCG
>JBOGHY010000236.1:0-10093 GCA_050742375.1 Acidimicrobiales bacterium
CCCGCCACCAAGGAGCTTGCGGTGATGGTCGACACCTTCAACCCGCTCCTGCTCGCCCAGGCGGCGGTTGACGTCGAGGACGACGCCTACCCCTGGACCTGGGCCCGAAAAGACTGAGCTCGCCGCCGTCCGCTGCACGATCGGGGTCATGGTCCCCCTCGTCGTCGGGCTTCGCCAGCTTCCAGGGTGCATACCGCTCGCGGGAATGATGGTCTGTCTCGGACCGGCGGGCCTCGTCACCGGTCGCGCACCCCGAGCTCCTCGATCGTTACCCGCCGTCGAGGGCAGGGATCCCGGCGGGTGACACAGCCCGTGGGTAGGTTGGCGAGCGGACCAGAACAACGACCCACAGGAGGAACCGATGGCCACGAAGCGCTCCTCCTCGGCACCCCAAGGTGCCCACCAGCTTGCCTTCGAGGCAGAGGCGACGGCGCCCGAGGAGAGCTGGCCCGGCGAGATCGGCGGTCCCCCGATAGAGGTGAGGACGAGCGCCCGCCGACGCAAGTCGAGCGCCGCCTTCTTCGAAGGAGGACGGATAGTGGTCGTAGTGCCGGAGGGGCTGTCCGAGTCCCAGACCGATGCGGTGGTCGAGCGGCTCTCCCGCAGGCTCGCCGGGCGCTCCGGCCACTCTGCCGGCTCCGACGTCGCCTTGTCCGAGCGCGCCCGGATGCTGTCGCAGCGCTACCTCGGAGGCGTGTCGCCGTCCTCGATCAGGTGGGTGAGCAACCAGAAGAAGCGCTGGGCCTCGTGCACCCCGGTGACGGGAGAGATCCGGGTCTCTAGGCGACTGACCCTCGTGCCGGATTGGGTGCTCGACGCCGTCCTCGTGCACGAGCTGGCACATCTGATCGACCCGACACATTCCGCCGGGTTCCGTCGCCTCGCCGACCGCTATCCCCGCCGTGCCGAGGCGGATGCCTTTCTAGCTGGGCTTCACCTGGGCACCGCCGTGCTCGGTCCCGCTCCAGCCCTCGCGCCGGACCCGTTCGATGCCGACGTAGCGGAGACCTGAACCGCAGCTGGCATCTGTGAGCTCACCTCGGACGGCAACGCCACCGCCACGGGTACGCGACCGACATCGGGCACCCCCGGCTGGCCGGCGAGGTCAGGAGGTGCCCCCAGACCCGTGAGCCGCCGCGTGCCGTGCGACACGCCGACGAGGGTGAGCGCCGAGGCGCCGGTGACGAGCCAGTAGCAGACGACCCGGAAGGTGATGACGCCGACGATGGCGTGCCCGATGGGAAGCCCCGTGAGGGCGAGGGCGCCGACGAGCCCACCTTCGACGATCCCGGTGCCCGCAGGTATCGGCGCTATCGCTTCGAGGACCTCGGAGGCTGTGAAGGCAAACAGGAGGGAGTCGAGCGGAGCGTCGAAGCCGAGGAGGCGGAAGGTCGCCACGAGCGCCATCCACTGGCACACCCAGCTGACGCCGGCGAGCAGGAGGACGAGCGTCCCCGTCCCGGCGCCGGCGCGGTACTCGCCGAGCTCGGCACAGGTCACGCTGCCCTTGTGGAGCAGGCGGCGGAGGGGACCGCGGTGGCCGTGGCGCGAGAGCCAGTACTCGATACGGCGGAGGCTGCGGGTACCCCTGAGAAATGCGACCGCACCGGCCACGAGCCCGACGCCGGAGATCACCAATGCCCAGGTGGGTCCCACCCCCGCTGCCCCACAGCCGACGAGCAAAAGGCCGAGTGCCGTGACGGCGAGCGAGAAGCTCGATGCCACCACGGTCCAAAGGGAGGCCTGCTGGTCGATGCCGCACCGCCTGTACTGATCGACCATCCAACCGCCGGCCGGGACGGTCCCCCCCGGGACGAGGGTGCAGAGCCCGCTCGCGGCGAAGTTGAGCACCGAGGCCCAGATGAGACCGATGCGACTGCCGGTCGCCCGCACCAGCTGGCGGTTGGCAAGTCCGATCGCCAGGAACGAGGCCGCCTCGGCGCCGAGGGCGGCGAAGAGCCAGAGGATCCGCCGGGAGGCCACGTGATGGAACGCCGTGGTGAAGCTCCCCGTGGCCGCCGGAAGCTTGAGCCCGAGGAAGGTGAGGACCACGAGCACGGCCAGCGCCATCGAGAGGTTGCGCCCGTTGTGGGTGAGCCACCTGAGGACGGCGACGAGCGCCGCGTGCTTGGAGCTGAGGTGCGAGTTCAGTGTGCTGGACCTTCGAGATGCAAAATCGTGTGATGATCGGTCATGACGACTCGGCACCTTCCCTCGGGCACCGCCGCCTCGGCCCCCTCGTCGAGGTCGAGGAGCTTGCAGGGCACCTCGACGACGGCAGCACCACAGTACTCGACGTCAGGTGGACTCTGTCCGGCGGAAGCGCTCGCGGCCGCTACAGACGTGGGCACGTACCCGGAGCGGCTTTCGTAGATATGGAGCGGGAGCTGGCAGGACCGGTGGGCCCCAAAGCGCGCACCGGGCGTCATCCCCTGCCGGAAGCCTCCGTCTTCGGCGCAGCCATGCGACGGGCAGGGGTGAGCGGCGGGATGTCCGTCGTCTGCTACGACCAAGCGGAGTCGTTCTCGGCCGCAAGGTGCTGGTGGCTGCTCTCGTACTTCGGCCACCGCGACGTCTCTGTGCTCGACGGTGGCTTCGCCGCCTGGGAGGCCTCGGGACATGGCATCGAGACCGGCGAGCAGGCAGATCGGGCCGGCGACTTCGAGCCACGGCCGGGCCAGAGGGTGCTCCTCGACGCCGAGGCGGCGGCGCGGGCCGCCCACGACGGCGTGCTCCTCGACGCCCGCTCCTACGAGCGGTACACGGGCGCGGCAGAGCCCATCGACCCTGTTGGCGGGCACATACCCGGCGCAGTGTCGGCTCCGACGGACGAGAACCTCGGGCCCGAGGGGCTGTGGCTGTCGCCTTCGGAGCTGCGCTCGCGTTTCGAGGCCCTCGGAGTGCGCCCGGGTCAGCCTGCCGGCGCCTACTGCGGATCGGGGGTGACCGCCGCCCACGAGGTGCTGGCCCTCGAGCTCGCCGGCTTTGCGGGCGCCGGCCTGTACGTCGGCTCCTGGAGCGAGTGGTGCCGGGATCCGGACCGGCCGGTCGCGACCGGGCCCTGGCCCGGGGCCGGGCCGGCCGCCTAGGGGAGGTCGAGATGGACAAGGCCGTGCTCATCACGGGAGCGTCGTCTGGCATCGGCCGGGCGGCAGCCGATCTGCTGGCTCGCTCGGGATGGAGCGTCGCCGGCGCCAGTCGCCGCGGGACGGGAGGTGATCGCTGGGACGGTCTCGTGATGAACGTCGACGACGACCGCTCGGTCGCCAACGGCGTGGCGGCCGTCGTCGCCCGCCACAGCGGGCACCTCGACGCCGTGGTGGCGAACGCGGGGTGGGGCCTGGCCGGAGCCGTCGAGCAGACCACGGTGACCGAGGCGAAGTACCAGTTCGAGACGAACTTCTTCGGCGTCCATCGCCTCGTGCAGGCTGCGCTCCCGGTCATGAGGGCGCAGCAAAGCGGCAGGATCGTCGTCGTCGGCTCCATCGCCGGCCTCATCGCCATTCCCTACCAGGCCTTTTACACGGCGACGAAATTCGCCCTGGAGGGGTACGTCGAAGCTCTCGCCTGGGAGGTCTCCCGCTTCGGCATCGCGGCGTCGATCGTCGAGCCGGGCAACATCCGCACCGAGTTCACCGCCTCGAGGCGCGACGTGCGACCGCCGGGCGGCTCGCTGCCGGATCCTTACGGCGACGCCGTCGCAAAGGCGGTGGCGCTCATGGAGCGAGACGAGGCGAGCGGGACGACCGCCGCCGCAGCAGCGGCGGCGATCGAGCGAGTGCTGAATGCCCGCCGCCCGCGGCGAAGGGTCACGGTCGGGAGGTGGGACGAGCGGGCCGGCGCGATCGCAAAGCGCCTGCTCCCCTACCGCATCTTCGAGGGAGCCGCTCGGCGGGCGCTCGGAGCCTGATCTGGCCGCGGGCGACCTCGGCCTTGGTGCGATTGAATGTGCCAAGCACGCTTCGCCCTCAGTGGCCCGGTGACTCTCGAGAGAACAATTTCGGGCCTTTCTGAACGGCAGATTTTGTCGCTGTCTGTGCGCTCGGTATAATGGGATTCCTTGCTGTGGGGGCAAGCAGATGGGCAACAAGGGGCATGCAGTGGCGGCAATTATCGAGCAGGTTCTGGCGCGTCCGGCCGCCTGCCATCGTGAACGGGTCCTGATCATCGAGGACCACGCACTTTTGGCACAGGCTCTCGCGCTGGTCCTTTCCGGCGACGAGCGCGACGTTCAGGTCGCCGATCTCAACCGAACCGAGGGACTTCTCGTTCAGGCCGGCAACTTCAGGCCCGACCTGGTCCTGTTAGACCTCGATCTCGGCCGCGAAGACGGACTGGAGCTTGTTTCCGATCTCATCGCAATGGGATCGACTGTGCTTGTGATGACCGGCTGTGCCGAGGAGTCTCGCCTGGCGGCGGCGGTCTCGCTCGGTGCCATCGGTTGGGTGAGCAAGTCAGAGCCGTTCGAGCGGCTGCTGGAGGCCTCCGAGGCAGCTATGAGAAGGCGGCAATTCTTCTCCAGCTTGCACCATCAACAGCTAGTCGAGCTCGGTCGGCGCTGGCTCGATCGCAACCGGGAGGTCGCATCCTCCATAGATCGCCTGACCCGACGAGAGCGGGAGATTCTTGCGGCGATACGGAGCGGTCGGACCGCCCAAGAGATAGCGGAGCAGCTCTTCGTCTCGGTGGGCACGGTGAGAACCCACATACAGTCGGTGCTCCTAAAGCTTGGCGTCACCAGCCAACTGGCGGCAGTGGCGAAGACCAGCGACCTGGCACCCCCTGCGCTCGCCCGCCTGGAGACGGGAGTCACCTCCCCGTCGGCTCTGGAGCCGGCTGTCACCTCGCGAGAGAGCCCATAACTGGTGGGCCAGCGGTAATGCCCTGGCGGACACAACCGTCCGTCCCGCCGTACAACGGACCGGACCGGCGCGGGGTCATCGGGAGCTTCGAGAACCGATCACCGACCAGATCTGCCGTGGCCCTTACCGCTCCGGTCGTGATCGTGCCGCTTCTCGCAGTCGCCGTAGCCGCCGTCCTCCCGCGCCTTGATACCTCTTCGCTGTCGACCGGCGCCTTTGATGCAGCCTTCGTGGCCTACGTCGTAATCGCGACGACTCTCATCATCCGGTGGCGTCTCCTCGGAGAGGCGGCCTCTGTCTCGTTCCTCGCCGCCGCGACCCTCATCGGTCTATTTGTCGTCCCGACGATGGCGCAGGCGACCGGTCTGGCCGACGCTGTGCGAGTAACTGCGGTGCTGTTCCTGCTCGGCATGTGCCTGGACGGGGTACGCGCCCCGGACGTCCGCTCGCGGGTCCGGCCCGAGCGGGTCGTGTGCACGGTCGTCGTGATTGCACCTTTGCTCGCCGTCTTCTTGTGGTTCTCGTCTGCCCGATTCCTTGTTCTCGCACGAGTGGGTGGCTACGACACGCTCGCCTCTATCGAGGTCGGGTGCTGCCTGTTCGTGGCGATCTGTCTGTTGGTCGGGGGAATCCGGCGGACAAGCACGCTGCGCATCTCCTTCGCGCCGGCTCTTTTGTCGGTAGCCATGGCCTACGCCGCCCGCACGTTCGACTATCCCGCTAGCTATGCACAGGTGCAAAATCCGTGGTCGATACTGCCCTCCATGGCACTTGTCGCCGGGTCCGTGGTGCTGCTGGCGTCCCTGGCAAGCGACACGAGACGCATGATCGGCACCGTGGTGCTTCGCGATCTCAGAGGCCGCAGAAGGTGGGAGGCCGCTGAGAGCGAGCTGCAGGACTTCCGCCACGGTTACCAGGGACAGCGCCACGACGTCAAGAGCGTGCTTAGCGCCGTCGACGGCACACTGCTGGCGCTGTCGAGACAGCGTCGACACCTCTCGGCCGAGCAGTCTGGCCAGCTCATATCCGCTGTGCGGGACCAGATCCGATGGCTGCAATCTCTCTACGCCGGCGGTGACAGCACACAGAGCTTCGACCTCTCCGAGTTGCTGTCGGCCATCGTCTCGGTACGAGCTGCTGGCTGGCG
Source organism: Acidimicrobiales bacterium (assembly GCA_050742375.1). GTDB lineage: Bacteria > Actinomycetota > Acidimicrobiia > Acidimicrobiales > Bog-793 > JAKATT01. The sequence goes on from JBOGHY010000236.1 coordinate 6,010, forward strand.
GACACTTCGCTGCGAGGTGGAGCCGGACCTCGAGGTCCACGGACGACCGGACCGCTTGGCGATAGTGATCCACAACCTGCTGGCCAACACCGCTACACACGCGCCCGGCGCCAGCGTCGAGGTGACGGCGCGGAGGCTCGTGGAGGGATCCGGCGCAGAAATAGTCGAGGTCACCGTGGCAGACGACGGCCCAGGGATTCCCGAGGCCGATATCGAGAGCGCGCTCGAGCGCGGCTGGCGTAGCTCGGCCACGCGATCCCAGGACCATGGGCTCGGGCTTTATCAGTGCCGCAGGCTCGTCGAGCAAGAAGCCGGCGTCCTTACTCTCGAGCCCACGTACGCATCTGCGGACGAGGGCAGGCGAGGACTGACCGCCCGGGTGCGGCTCCCGCTCTGCCGGCCGGAGCACCTTCGGCCGTCCGTGACCTCAGAGGTTGCTTAGCGATGGGCTCCCTCTCCTCACAGGCCTGAGGCCCTCGCCCAATAGCAGTGCCGCTCGTCAAGTCGGTGGAGCGCCGGCGGGATGGCGTCGCCGTCGCCGTCAGCGCTGCCGATAGTCGATCGGCTGCGGCGCCACGGCGTAGCCCAGGCCGCTCGTCTCCTGCGGACAGGGGGCGGACGTGTGGGCGTCGCAACCTAGGACGATCCGGACAGCTGGTGGTGGGCGTGGCGAAGGGCTGTCACGACGGGTCGAGATCGCCCGGCGCCCGCAGCCCTCCCGAGCTCGTGGCCGTCGACGAGGGCGTCCCCTGCGGGCGCGAGCGAGGGCTGTCCGGACGTGGCTCTCCTGTGCCCCCTGGTGCTTTGTGCGAGGAGCACCCAGCCTGCCAGCAGCACCAGCAGGCTCGCCGCCGCCAGCAGAATGTCCTTGCGGCCGCTCGGCGAGTGACCCCATACCGCCACGTAGCCGACGACGGGGACGGTGAAGCGCGCCTCGTAGACCGAACTGCCAAGCAGGTGGAGGCTCCAGGGGTCGGGGGAGGCGTTGTCGTCGCCCTGGGTGCGGACGATCACCCCGTGGCTGGTGTGCTCGAGCGAGATGATCCGATGGACGTAGGTGACGTCGTGCTCACCGGGCGGGTGGAACAGCACGACGTCGCGCACCTGCAGGGAGGACACCGGGACCCGCTGCGTGACCACCACGCCGCCGACCGGGAACCCGGGCTGCATGCTCCCGGAGAGAATGGGCTGGATCTGCCAGCTGCCGGAGCTGACCGCGACGCCCACCAAGACGACGCCGGCCAGAAGGACGGCGACCACGATGCTGCCGATCACCTCTCCGGGGGTGACCCGGCGGCGCCGGCTGTGCCTGCGCGTCGAGACGTTCGCCTTGGTCTTCGCGTGCTTTACTGACACCGGATCACCCCTACCCTTCGAATTTGTTCGGGAGCGAGCATTCGCCGGCCGGCCAGGAACCACCCCGGCCAGCCGGCGAAGCAGGCTCAAGTTGAGCCTTATCAGATCGTTTAGATCAGACGCTCATGCCGTTGACCGAGAACGACAGGGTGTCGCTCTCGCCCTCGGAGCTGTTGGTCAGGCTCGACGGCAGGATGTCCACGACCTCGATCCCCCACCAACCCTCGTTGCCCTGGTTGTTGGTGGTCTGCTCTGCCGCGTTGGGCTGGAGGAACTCGTTGGCATGCGTCGACGCGAATGTCTGGGCGTACTGCGCCGAGACGATCTGACTGCCGCCGCCGTTCACAAGCGGAACGGGCGTAGCGCCGTTCGCCGGAAGGGCGAACAACTCGATCTGCATGCCCTGGAGCAACGCGTTCGGAGCACCCCTCGGAGGCGTGTAGGTGACCGAGTAGAGCTTGCCTTGCAGCGAGCCGGTGTCGAACACGTTGAAGTCGCAGCTGTAGTTGTAGCCCGGGTCCCCGTTCGACACGGTCATGCCGACCGAGGTCAAGCTCTCGTTGGTTATCGACGCCGACCCCGAGGCGCTATCGACAAAGGGCCCCTGGACGTTGCACGAACTGCCCAGTGCAGCGGGCTGCAGTGCGAAGGTACCCGAGGTGATGCTGTCCGACGCCGGGCTCGCGCTGGTGTCGTTGGCGTGGGCGCCCATGCCGACGAACGCGAAGCCGGCCACGCCGATACCGACCGCGCCGGCGACAAGTGCCGTCTTTACACGCAATCGCATTTGAAACCTCCTCTTTTTGGTCGCCGCCGCAACGGCAGCAAGGAGCGCTCGCCCCGTCTCAAGTATCGGGGCGACGCTGGTCGGGCACCTCCCCAAAATTGAGGATTCGCGCGAACAAGGCCTCTCTCGGACGCCGGCGCCAAGGCACGCCGGGCGCCCGGCGGCTTGTCCCGCCGCCAGCAGGCGACGGCTCCCGGCCGGCGCATCTCAGCTCTGTGGTGGTGATCCGCCGCCCGACACTGGGCCGACCTCGCTAAGTCTGACTCTGAGCCAGGCCTAGGCGCCCACCTCCGAGATGGCGTACTCGGGGCAGTTGGCTATGCAGAGGGCGGCCTTGTCCTCGAGCTCGGGCGGCACCGTGCCGTCGCCGACCACAGACGACAACCCGTAGTCGTCGACCGAGAAGAGCTCCGGGGCGAGCCCGTAGCAGCGGGCGTGCCCCTGGCAGCGGTCGGGATCGACGCGGATCCTCATGGGAAGACCACGGGCAGGGCCCGGGGCCCGCGCACCTGCCCGCCGCACCAGGTGACCTCGGCCGCTGGGGCGAGGTGGAACTCGGGGATCTGTGCCAGCCATTCCTCAATGGCCACGGTCAGCTCCATGCGGGCGAGGTTGGAGCCGGCGCAGCGGTGTATTCCCGAGCCGAAGGCGACGTGACGGTTGACGGCCCGAGCGAGGCGGACCTCGCCCGGATCCTCGAAGACCTGAGGATCCCGGTTGGCTGCGGGGAAGTTCATGAGCACCTTGTCGCCCGCCTTCATCGGGTAGCCGGCGTAGTCGACGTCGCCGGTGACAAGGCGCGCCATCGTGACCGGCGCGTAGGCACGCAGGAGCTCCTCGATGGCGAGCGGCATGAGCTCCGGCTCCGCCACGAGCCGGCGGCGATCCTCGTCGTGGGTGGCGAGGTGCCACAGCGACGAGCCGATGGCGCTCCAGGTCGTGTCGACTCCGGCGATCAGGACGAGAGCAGCCGTGCCGAGGATTACCGTCTCCTCGATCGGCTTCCCGTCCATCTCGGTGTGCACCATTGCGCTCAGAAGATCATCACCGGGATCCGTGCGCCGCCGTTCCAGCTCCGATACGAAGTAATGGATGAGCCCTCTCATCCCGTCCCGGCGTCGCTCCTGGTCGTCGGCGAACTCGAGCACGTCCCGCACCCAGGCGATGAAGGTGTCCTCGAGCTCGGGCTGCACCCCGAGGACGAGGGCGATCACGCGGGCCGGGATGTGCTGTGCATAGCCGGCTGCCGCATCGGCCGATCCGCTGGAGACGAACCCGTCGATCAGGGAGCGGCACAGGGCACGGGTCACGACTTCGTAGTCGGCCACCCGCTTGTGGGAGAACCACGGCAGGATGAGCCGCCTCGTCCAGGTATGCAGGGGAGGATCGGCCGAGATGGGCGGTAGGCCGTAGGGCAGAACCGGCGCCTCGGGCGCCGGCCCCTCGAGCTCGAAGGGGATCACAGCCACCTCGAGGGAGCTGAAGCGCTCTACGTCGTGGGCGATTGCCGTCACGTCTGCGTAGGTGGTCGGAAGCCAGGTGCTGCCCCGCCGGTTGGTGTGAGCCACGGGGCAGCGCCCGCGCAGGTAGTCCCAGATGGCGAAGGGATCGGAGAGGTACTCGGGGGCCAGTACGTCGAAGTCGGTGGCCCAATCGCTCACCGGGGCAGTCATCCTCATGCTCCTGCCTCCCTCCTTCGTCGCGCGGGAGCAGAGACAAACCTAATCTCTCGTGCCGGCCCGGCGGCCGCCGGATACGACCGCGGCCGGCCGAAGCAGGGGGCGGCCTAGGCTTTGTGGCAAGCCCGGACGCTTGGAGGTGCGCCATGGCAGTGAAGCTCGATCACACGATCGTCCCGAGCCGCGACAAGCACGCCTCGGCCGCCTTCATCACCCGGGTGCTGGGACTCGAGCCCCCGGGCGAGTTCGGGCACTTCGTCAC
>JBOGHY010000237.1:0-11266 GCA_050742375.1 Acidimicrobiales bacterium
ACCCGGTCTCGTGCGCTGCGGCGCTGGCCGCCATCGAGGAGGTGGAGCGGGGCGGGCTCGTCGTTCGGGCAGGCGAGATCGGCGAAGTGTTCTCCCGCCGGCTCCGACCCCTCGTCGAGGACGTGGCCGCAGTCGGCGAGGTAAGAGTCATCGGAGCCATGGCGGCGATCGAGCTCGTCACCGACGCCGCCTCGAAGACCCCTGATCCGAAAGCCGCCTCGGCCGTGCTGTCGTCCTGCCACGCCGAGGGCGTCGTGTTGTTGAAGGCGGGCACCTTCGACAACGTGATCCGAATCCTCCCCCCGCTCGTGATCGGCGACGACCTCTTGAAGGAGGGCCTCGAGATAGTGGAGAAGGCCGTCAGGGCGCTCTGAGCGAGATCACGCGGCGTCCCCTCGGCCGGAGCCTCAGCCCGCCCCGCGCAGCCAGGCGGCGAGGAAGGGATCCGCGACCACGAAGCGTCCCTCTCGCCGGACCACCATCTCGTTCTCGGCCATCGCTTCGATCGCCTTCCTCACCGACGGGCCGGATGCCAACCCGACCTCTCGGGCGAAGGCGCTGCTGAACACCGGGACCGTCGGGCCGCTCGCCAGCGCCATGAGCACCCGGACCTGGCCAGGGGAGAGGAGCCCCACCCGCTCGGCGAAGAGGTTGGACTCGTGCTCGACTGCTCGTCGCATCCCGTTCGTCACGTCGCCGGCCGTGATGTCCGGGCCGGCCACCTCGAAGGCCTCGAAGGCGAGATGCTGGACGTCGTTTGGCACGGGTCCGGCGAGCTGTATGACGGCCATGGCGGATGCCTTGCTCATCGACTTGCCGCCTGCCGCGGCGCGGCGCTCTAGATGGGCCGCCATCTGTGCTTCGGGAATGGGGCCGAGCGCGATCCGCTGCGCCATGCCATACAGCGGCGCCCCCTCCTCTGTGAGCAGGCGCTCGAGTAGGCGGCGCTGTGATCCCGCCATCACGAGGCTGACCCCCGGGTGCTCGTCGCTGAGCGCCTTCAAGAGGAAGGGGAGATGTTGGCCGTGGCGCGTGATGGCCTGAAACTCGTCGAGGATGAGGACCGCCGGACGGGAAGCGGACTCGGCTGCGAGCAGGCGGTAGACGTCCGAGATCACCTCGTCACCATCCGCAGGGGCGAGGCTCGGCGAGAACGAGAACCGGGGCGTGCCCCGTTCGTCGAGCTCGACAGCCGGGCGGACGCGGATGCGTCGGAGGAACTCGACAACAGCCTGCCGGGCGCGGTGCCAGCGCGCACCACGGACCTGGTAGGCGCCCCCGACCAGCCGGCCGGCGAGAGTGGCGAGATCCTTGCAGAGGAACACGTTGGTCGAGACCATCGCCGGGGCTGGCCGGGCGCGCTGCATCACCTCCTCGGCGCGCAGCAGCAGCGACGTCTTGCCGTATCGCCGGGGCGACATCACGACGACGTTGACCTGGCTGCGCATGCGACCGACGAGAGCTTCGAGCTCCCCTTGTCGTCCGACGAAGCTCGCTCCGGTGACGGGCGCTCCGTAGTGGAAGGGGTTCTGCACTACGCACAGTTTACCAACTGGCACATCGCCAACTGGCACATCGCCAACTGGCGGCCGGCCTTCCTTTTGCCTGCCAGGTGGCTGAGGCGAGTGGGTAGAGTCGATGGTGGCGATGGAGCCCGCCGAGAACCGCAGAAGTGGCTGATGGCTCCTGTTGAGCGCCTTTCGGGGCGAGGACAGGAGGACGCCATGGGAGGGCGCGAGCGACTCGCCGGAGTCAGCCGCCAAGTGCGGGCCGGTTCGCAGTCGGGAGCTGGAGCCGGCGAGTTCTACAGCCTCGTCTTCGAGAACGAACAAGCCGAAGCCGCAGCGGTGGCCGCCCGTGACGCAGGCGCAGATGCCAAGAACCAAGGTGCCTTTGTCACCGACTTGCACCTCGACCAGATCGTCGAGGCGATCACGAGTGACCGGGAGGAGCGCGATCTTCTCGAGGATCTCCTCTACCGGCCCCTCGGAAGCACGGCCGCCGTGGGTTACCGCCAGGAGATCTTCGGCGACGTCGAGGACGGGACCCTCCTCGTGCAGCTACAGCGCTTCTCCGCAGAGATGCGCCGCGTTCGCAGCCATCTCGCCCAGCTGGAGAAGATGCGCTCCCGCTACCAAAAGGAGGGCTGGTTCCTCGACGCTGCGGCCGTCTACTGCGACGCCGTCGGTGCTCTCGTCGGCGCCCTCGACCGTGCCGACCTCGCCTCCCGGGGCCTGCTCGCCTTTCGATACTTCCTGTCCGCCTACCGAGCCTCGGACCGCTTCGAGTCGCTTGCCGCCGACACGGCCGCTCGAAGGAGCGAGCTCGAACAGGTCGCATACTGCGTGCGCATCCGCGGAGGCCGGGTCGACGTGAGCCGCTACGAGGGCGAGCCCGACTACAGCGCCGAAGTGGAGGCGACCTTCGAGCGGTTCCAAAAGGGCGCCGTTAAGGACTACCGGGTGGCGTACCGCGGCTGGCCAGCTATGAACCACGTCGGCGCCCAGATTCTCGACCTTGTCGCCCGCCTCTTCCGGCCCGAGTTTTCCGCCCTTGACGACTTCTGTGCCATCCACGCCGGCTTCGTCGACAAGACCGTCCGGCGATTCGAGGTAGAGATGCAGTTCTACCTCGCCTACCTCGACCACATCGCCCCCCTGCGCGCCGCGGGTCTTCCCTTCTGCTATCCGCGGGTGAGCGCCGCCTCAAAGGAGATCTTCGCCACCGAGACCTTCGACATCGCCCTCGCCGCGAGGCTCGTCCGGGCGAGGACCGCCATCGTCACGAACGATCTTCGTCTCGAGGGGCGCGAGCGGCTCTTCGTGGTGTCGGGGCCGAACCAGGGTGGGAAGACCACCTTCGCCCGCACCTTCGGCCAGATTCACCACCTCGCCGCCATCGGCTGTCCGGTGCCGGGGCGGGCCGCTCGCACCTTCATGTTCGATCAGCTGCTCACCCATTTCGGGCGCGAGGAGGACCTGTCGAACCTGAGCGGCAGGCTCGAGGACAACCTTGTGCGGGCGGCGGCGCTCTTCTCGTCCGCTACCGCGAGGAGCATCGTCATCCTGAACGAGATCTTCGCCTCGACCACCTTGAGTGACGCCCGCTTCCTAGGCCGCAAGGTGATGGACAAGCTCGCCGAGCTCGACGTGCTGGGGGTGTACGTGACCTTCGTCGAGGAGCTGGCCTCCATCGGCGGGTCGGTGGTATCGATGGTGAGCACGGTCGCCCCCGACAACCCGGCCGAGCGCACCTACAAGGTGGTGCGGGGGCCGGCCGACGGGCTCGCCTACGCACTCGCCATCGCCGAGCGCAAGGGCGTCACCTACGAGCGCTTGCGGGCGAGGTTCGGCGCCGCATGAATGCGCACCTCCTGCACGCCGACCGCGACTTCGACTTTGAAGCCGATCCGCTTGCCAACGAGGGCGACCTAGTTCAGGACCTGGAGCTTGGAACGTTGCTCGCCGCGATGGCCGCCGGTGACGCCTTCCTCCACGAGGTGGCGAAACGGGTGATTCTCGTCAGCCTCACCGAGCCGGAGGAGATCCTCTACCGCCAGGCCGTGCTCGCCGACTGTATCGCCGAGCCGGCGATCGTCCGGGGCATGTACGGCGTCGCTGTGGACGCCCTCTCGAAACGTCGCGGAGTCTGGGAACTGTCGGGACGGCTCCCCCGCTCGATCCTGTCGGGCGCCGTCCAACGGCTCGAAGGCTTCGTCGGACAGCTGAGGCAGCTGCGACGGATCGCCGACGAGCACGCCGACCGGTTCGCCTCCGAAGGGATGACGGCGCTGTTCGGCGGGCTTAAGCGCGACCTCGACGAGTCTTACTTCGAGGCTGTTGAGGCTCACCTGAAGCGGCTTCGCTTTCGGGACGGCGAAGTGTTGAGTGCTCGCCTCGGCCCCGACAACAGCGGGATCGATTACGTCCTGCGTACGAGGGACGAAAGCCCCGCTTGGCGCCGCACCTGCGCCTCGGGCCGCGCTCGTCGTACTCCTTTACGATCCCGCCCCGCGACGAATTCGGCGCCCAGGCGCTGGCCGAGCTTTCCGGGCGCGGCATCAATCTCGTCGCCAACGCTGCCGCCCAGTCTGCCGACCATGTCGCCGCCTACTTCGCCATGCTCCGTGCCGAGCTCGGCTTTTACGTCGCCTCCCTCAACCTGTGGGAGGCGCTCGCGGCCAAGGGCGAGCCGAGGTGCTTTCCCGTCGCGCGCTCGCCGAGCCCGGTCGCGTTCGCCTGCTCGGGGCTGTGCGACGCCGCTTTGGCGCTCAGCCTCGAGGAGCGGGTCGTCGGGAACGACGTCGACGCCGCCGGCAGGACGCTTGTGATCATCACCGGGGCCAACTCCGGCGGGAAGTCGACTTTCTTGCGCAGCATTGGCCTGGCGCAGCTCATGGCCCAGTGCGGCATGTTCGTGGTCGCAAAGTCCTATGAGACCAGCGTGTGCGAGGGAGTCTTCACCCACTTCATCCGGGAGGAGGATGCCAGCATGACGAGCGGGCGCCTCGACGAAGAGCTCGCCCGGATGAGCGCCATCGCCGATCGCCTCGGACCGCGCTGCCTGGTGCTGTTCAACGAGTCGTTCGCGGCGACGAACGAGGCTGAAGGATCGGAGATCGCCCGCCAGATAGTGCGCGCCCTATCGGAGGCTGGCATCACGGTCTTCTTCGTCACCCACCAGTACGACTTCGCCCACGGCTTCGAGGCCGAGCGCCCCGACAAGACGCTCTTTCTCCGAGCCGAGCGCCGGCGCGACTTCAAGCTGGTCGAGGCCCGTCCGCTCCCTACCAGCTTCGGCCAGGATCTCTACTTCCGTCTCGGGCGATGGCTGGGCGAGGGCGATGAGCCCTGACGACCGCCAACTGGCCGTCGATCGCGACGGCGAGCTGTGCGAGCTCGCCGTCGAGCTGGCGATCGCAGCCGAGGGTCGCCACGACGAGGTGGCGGAGCGTGCCCGGGCCCTCGGCGGACGCCTGGCAGCAGGTCAGCTACATCTCGCGGTCTTGGGTGAGTTCAAGCGGGGGAAGTCGACCTTTGTGAACGCCGTCGTCGGAGAGCAGCTCCTGCCGACCGGAGTCGTCCCGGTGACGACGGTCGCGACCCTCGTCTCCTACGGCGAGCCGGGGGCTGCGGTGAGGTACCTCGACGGGTCCCTCGAGCATCTCGGCGCACCCTCCGAGCTTGCCGACCACGTGAGCGAGGAGCGCAACCCCCAAAACGTGCGCCAGGTGGGCGAGGTGCTGGTACGCGCGCGAGCGCCGCTGCTCGCCTCGGGCCTCGTTCTGGTCGACACGCCGGGGTTCGGTTCGGCCCACTCCCACAACGACGAGGTGGCCGAGAAGCTGATGCTCGAAGCCGACGGGGCCCTGCTCGTGCTTTCGGCCGATGCTCCCCTCTCCGGTCTGGAACGGGATCTGCTGGTCCGCCTGGCCGAACGGGATGGCCCGACCTATTACGTCCTCAACAAGGTCGACCATCTCACTACGCAGGAGCTGGGCGAGGTCCGACGCTTCGTCGGCGACGCCGCTGCCGCCACCCTCGGGCACCCGGTCCAGCTGTGGTGTGTGGCGGCGCTCCCGGCGCTGCGGGCGAAGCTGGCGGGCGCGGCACCCGGTCCCGAGTCAGGAGAGTTCACGGCCCTGGAGGGCGAGCTCGCCCGCTTCGTGGCCAAGGACCTTGTCGCGGAGCGGGAGGCGGTTGCTCGCGGCGAGCTTGTCCGCCTCGCCCGAGAGCTGATCGGATGGCTGGACCTGGCGGCGGCAGCGCTTGCCGTCGACGAGTCCGTCCTCGCCGAGCGGGTCGACTGCTTTCGGCGGGCGGCGGTCGAGGAGCGGAGGCTCCTCGGGGAGGAGGCGCTGCGACTGACCCGGGAGGTGGAAGCACTCGGGGAGCAGATCGGTTCCAATCTGTACACCTTCGCTCACGAAGAAGACGAGTCGTGGCACGGAGCCCTGGAGGCGCTGGCCCTCACCGCTCCCCGGCGGGGCCTGCGAGAGTTGCTCCGCCGGGCCGTCGAATCGGCGGTTCGCGAGCGCTTCGAGCCCTTCCGCCAGCATCAGGCCGCCCTGGCCGAGCGGTGCTGGCGCGACCTTGCAGAGCGGCGTCGCCGAGATGTCGAGCGTCGGGTAAACGACCTGCGGTGCCAAGCGGCCGAGCTGTTCGCGATCGAGCTTCCGGCAGCAATGGTCCCAGAGATGTCCGAGGAGCGGGAGCGCTTCTTCTACCACTTCGTGGACGCTGGCGGGCAGATCGACGACTCGAGGAGCCTGCTGTCGTGGCTGCTTCCGCCCCGGCTCGCTCGCCGCCGCCTCGCCACCCGGGCCCGGGCACGTGCGGCAGCCGAGGTCGACAAGCATGCCGGGCGTGCCCGGTCCGACCTTGTCCGGCGCATAGACGAGGTCCGTAAGCGCTTCGAGCATGAGGTGTCAAGAGAGCTTGAGGCGACGGTGCGATCGGTGCTGGCCGCCGCCGAAGGCGCCGAAGGGCTCCAGCGGCAGGCGGCGGAGGATCGCAACGAGCGCCTCGGCCGCGCCGCGGCGCCGCGCCGCGCCGCCCAGGCGGTGCTTGCCCGCGCCTCGGGCGAGGTGAGAACTTTGGACGCGTCGTGAGCGAGCCCGACACTGCCCCTTCGGGCGAGCCGGCAGGTGCGACGCGCCGCGGCTTCATCTCGCGCGGCGTCGGCAGCGTCGGCCTCACGAACTTGTTGTCGGACTCCACGAGATTGCCACCGCCGTCCTTCCGAGCTTCCTCACCGCCGTCCTTCACGGCTCGGCCGCCTCCCTCGGCGTGATCGAGGGGATCGCCGACGCCCTCACCGGGATCGCCAAGCTCGTCGGCGGCCCGCTCTCGAACGACGCCCGCCGGCGCGGACGCCTCGCCAGCAGCGGCTATCTCGGCATTGCGGTCGGCACCGGGGCCATCGGGCTTCGTCTACGCGGCGGGTTGGATGGCGCTCTGCGTATAGCCACCTTCGCCTCCCGCCTCATGGTGACCGGGCCGCGCAGATAGCGGGGGTCCTCGGCGCCGCTCAGCCGCCGGTGAGACGGGACCAGCCGGCCGCCAAGCGCGACGGGCGGCCGGTGCGCGCCTCGGAGCGGTCGGCGACGCCCATCACCGCCAGCCCGGCGTTGACTCCGAGCCACCGGAGCGGCTCTGGCTCCCACGGCGGTGAGTCGTGGCCGACCCAACAAAGGCGCGTGAGGTCGCTCTCGGCCCCGGTGATCAGATCGGCGAGCGTGCGGCCGGCGAGGTTCGTTGTGGCGACCCCGTCGCCTACGTAGCCGCCGGCGGCGGCGATCCCGGTCCGGCGGTCGAAGCGGACCGAGGGGTACCAGTCGCGGTGCACGCCCAGGCAACCGCCCCAAGAGTGGGTGATGGCGGCGCTCTCGAGGGCGGGGAAGAGCTCGACGATCGTGGCCGAGAGCGCCTCGTGCACCGAACGCACTCGGTCGAAAGACGGCCTGATCCTCGAGGCGAAGTGGTACGGAGCCCCCCGTCCTCCGAAGGCGAGGCGGCCGTCCGCGGTGACCTGGCCGTAGATGATGAGATGGCGCCCGTCGGTGAACGTGAGGCCGCCTTGGGCCCGCACGCTCGAAAGGGCCCCGGGAGAGAGCGGCTCTGTCGCCACCATGAGGGAGTAGAGCGGCACCACCTCGCGGTGCCGGCCGGCGAGGGCGGCGGTGTAGCCCTCGGTGGCGAGGACGACGGCGTCGGCGCGAAGCGTCCCCTGTCGTGTGCGCACCGAGGGGCGCCTCTTGGCATCGGTGTCGCCTCCAAGCACCTCGATCGCCTCGGTGCGTTCGTAGAGCCGCCCGCCGCGGCGCTCGACGGCAGCCGCCAGCCCCCGCGCGAGGCGGGCGGGATGGATGGCGGCGCAATGCGGGCTGTAATGCGCCCCGAGCACGCCCGTGGCGCCGAGCAGCTCACAGGACTGCGCAGCGGCGAGGAAGGAGTCGTCCTCCTCGCCGATGCCGAGGTGGCGGAGCTCATCGAGGTCGCCTCGAAGCCGGGCGAGCTGGGCGGGGGAGCGGGCCACGTCGACAGTGCCCCCCTTTCGGAACTGGCAGTCGATGCCCTCCTCGGCGGCAGCGCGCCCGACCTCGTCGACGGTCTCTTGCATCGCCCGGCGGAGCGAGTGCATGGCGTCGAGGCCATGGGTGCGCGCCAGGCGGCCGGGCGAGGCGGCAAAAAGGGCCGAGCACCATCCACCGTTGCGCCCTGAGGCCCCGAAGCCGGCCACCTCCTTGTCGATCACAGCGAGGCGCATCGAGGGCTGGCGGCGCAGGAGCTCGAGGCCGGTCCAAAGCCCGGTGAAGCCGGCGCCCACCACACCAACGTCGACGTCGAGGTCGCCGTCGAGCTGTGCCCGAGGGACGACCTCCTCGTCGAGAGTGTCGAACCACATCGAGAGCCGCCTGAAGCGGTCACCGGGAGGCATCGCCGGCCGAGGTTAGATCAGCTCCGCCGCGAGCACGGAATCAGAACCTTTGGCCATATCTGGCGACGGATCGGGTTGTGTGAGGCCACGTATTCTGCGAGGATCGTTGCGGACCGCACCGGCGGGCGGCGCGAAGAGCCGAGCGGCTCCTCGAGAGACGATGGAGGGCGACAGGTGTCGGGTGAGACGACGAAGGGGCTTTCGGAGCTGAGGAACTTCGTCGACGGAAAATTCGTCGAGGCGCGAAGCGGTGCCACGAGCGAGGTCGTCGACCCGTGCACGGGGGAGGCCTACGCCACGGCGCCACTGTCGGGGACAGAGGACGTCGATGCCGCCTTCCGGGCCGCCGAGGCCGCCTTTTCGACCTGGCGCGACGCCACGCCGTCGGAGCGCAGCCTGGCGCTGTTCCGGATCGCCGATGCCATCGAGGCGCGTGCGCCCGACCTCGTCGAGGCCGAGTGTCGCAACACGGGCAAGCCCTACGGCCTCACCTTGTCGGAGGAGATCCCGCCCTGCGTCGACCAGATCCGCTTCTTCGCCGGCGCCGCCCGGGTCCTCGAGGGCCGTGCCGCCGGCGAGTACATGAGCGGTCACACCTCTTTTGTCCGCCGGGAGCCGGTGGGGGTCTGCGCCCAGGTGACGCCGTGGAACTACCCGCTCATGATGGCCGTGTGGAAGTGGGCCCCGGCAATCGCGGCCGGCAACACGACCGTGCTGAAGCCCTCCGACACGACGCCCGCCTCGACGCTGCTCATGGCCGAGATCATGGCCGAGCACCTCCCGCCGGGCGTCTTCAACGTGGTCTGCGGCGACCGCGACACCGGCCGCGCCCTCGTGGCGCACCCGATCCCCCAGATGGTCTCTGTCACCGGCTCGGTGCGTGCCGGCATGGAGGTGGCCGCCTCCGCCGCGAGCGACCTCAAGCGGGTGCACCTCGAGCTCGGCGGCAAGGCGCCCGTCATCGTCTTTGACGACGCCGACGTCGAGAAGGCGTCGGCCGGGATCGCCGGCGCCGGCTACTACAACGCCGGGCAGGACTGCACCGCCGCCACCCGGGTGCTGGCCGGCCCGGGCGTCCACGACGACTTCGTCTCTGCGCTCGTGGAGAAGGCCCGGGAGACAAAGGTGGGCGGCCTCGACGTCGACGACGCCGACTTCGGCCCGCTCAACAACGAGAACCAGCTGGCCCGCGTCTCGGGATTCCTCGACCGGGCGCCGTCCCATGCACAGGTGCGCGCCGGCGGGCACCGGGTGGGCGAGCGCGGCTACCTCTTCGAGGCGACCGTCGTCGCGGGGCTGCGCCAGGACGACGAGATGATCCAGAACGAGATCTTCGGCCCGGTCATCACCGTTCAGCGCTTCGACGACGAGGCCGAGGCGCTCAGGTGGGCGAACGGGGTCCAGTACGGCCTGGCCTCGAGCGTGTGGACGGCCGATCACGGCCGCGCCATGCGCATGGCTCGGCGGCTCGACTTCGGGTGCGTGTGGATCAACACCCACATCCCGATCGTGGCGGAGATGCCGCACGGCGGTTTCAAGCACTCGGGCTACGGGAAGGACCTCTCGATGTACGGCTTCGAGGACTACACCCGCATCAAGCACGTCATGAGCGCCATCGACTGAGGAAGGCCCGCATTGGAGACGATCCCGCACTTCATCGGGGGCAAGACCTACCCCGGCCCGGCCGCCGCCTCGGCGCGGACCCTGCCGGTCTACAACCCTTCCACGGGCCGGCGCAGCGCAGAGGTGCTCCTCGCCGACCGGGAGCTGGTCGGAGAGGCGGTAGCCGCAGCCGAGGAGGCTTTCGCCACGTGGCGGAACACCTCGGTGGCCGCCCGTACGGCGATCCTGTTCTCCTTTCGCGAGCTCGTCGAGCGCCACCGCGACGAGCTCGCCGCCGCCATCAGCGCCGAGCACGGCAAGACCCGCGCCGATGCCCAGGGCGAGGTCGCCCGCGGCCTCGACGTCGTCGAGTTCGCCTGCGGGGTTGGCGACCTGCTCCGGGGCGGGTACTCCGAGAACGTCTCGACCAACGTCGACACCTACTCGATCCGCCAGCCGCTCGGGGTGGTGGCCGGGATCACGCCCTTCAACTTTCCCGCCATGGTGCCGATGTGGATGTTCCCGGTCGCGATCGCCTGTGGGAACTGCTTCGTGCTGAAGCCGAGCGAGAAGGATCCCTCGGCCTCGCTCGTCCTCGCCCGCCTGCTGTGGGAGGCGGGCCTCCCCGAGGGCGTCTTCTCGGTCGTGCAAGGGGACAAGGTGGCCGTTGACGCCCTGCTCGAGCATCCCTTGGTGCGAGCGGTGAGCTTCGTCGGCTCGACTCCGATCGCTCGCTACGTCTACGAGGTCGGCACTCGCTCCGGAAAGCGGGTGCAGGCGCTCGGGGGGGCGAAGAACCACATGGTGGTGCTGCCCGACGCTGACCTCGATCTGGCCGCCGACGCGGCTGTGTCGGCCGGCTTCGGCTCGGCCGGCGAGCGGTGCATGGCGGTCTCGGTCGTAGTCGCCGTCGACCCGATCGGCGACGAGCTCGTCTCGCGTATCGCTACGCGCCTCGGGGAGGTGACCGTCGGCAGGGGCGACGACGCCGCCTCGCAGATGGGGCCGCTCGTCACGAAAGCCCACCGGGACCGCGTCGCCGGTTACCTCGAGGCGGGCGCGGCCGAGGGTGCCGTCGTGGTGGCCGACGGGCGTTCGCACCCCCTTTCGAAGGGCGAGGGCTACTTCCTCGGCCCGAGCCTGCTCGACCATGTACGGCCGGAGATGTCGGTCTACACCGATGAGATATTCGGTCCCGTGCTCTCGATCGTGCGGACCTCCTCCT
>JBOGHY010000238.1:0-5341 GCA_050742375.1 Acidimicrobiales bacterium
TCCCGGTTCTCACCGAAGGCCTCGCGCATCTCCCGCCGCTCGACGACGGCGGCTCCATGGTGGGGGTAGACGACTTTGTCCCCGACGTCAAACAAAACGGGCACTCCTTGAATGGCGCGGCGGCAAGCGAACCCATAAAGGGTACGGACTAAAACGCCAATGCTCAAATCCGGCGGGAATGTCAGGCCCGAAGGGGCACCCGTCCGAGATCGTCAGAGTCGCCGGATCGCTGCGCGCCAAGTCCCCTGAACCGCCCCGGCAGGCCGGCAAGGGTCACGGCCTCCCGCAGCGTCCCGGCCGGAATTGGGGCCACGCCGCCGCCGGCTCCGGGCGTCCCGGGCGGAACGATGGCACGGCGGAAGCCGAAGCGGGCGGACTCGGCCAGGCGGCGAGCCGCCCTCGGGGCCGGGCGGATCTCCCCGCCGAGCCCGACCTCCCCAAAGGCGACTAGGTCGCTCGGAAGTGCGACTCCGGACACGGCCGAGACGATCCCGAGACCAAGCGCCAGGTCGGCGGCCGGCTCGGTGATCCGCACCGCTCCCACCGTCGACACGAAGACGTCCAGCCGGCCGGTGGCACAGCCCAGCGAGCGCTCGAT
This sequence comes from Acidimicrobiales bacterium, assembly GCA_050742375.1. Taxonomy (GTDB): domain Bacteria; phylum Actinomycetota; class Acidimicrobiia; order Acidimicrobiales; family Bog-793; genus JAKATT01. The sequence goes on from JBOGHY010000238.1 coordinate 599, forward strand.
CACGGCCAGCATCAGTGCCAACCTCTGCCCCGAAAGCCCCTCTATGACCCTACGGGGCGCCCCGTAGGCTCCCGTCGTCAATACCTGGATCTCGACGAGCAGCGGCCTGCGCCCCTCCGCCACGGGAACCACGACCGTGCCTGCGACTTCGTGGCGGCGCCCCGCGAGCAGAACCGCGCTCGGATCCTCGAGGCCTACGAGCCCTGCGTCGCCCATCTCGAAGAGCCCGAGCTCGCCAGCCGGCCCGAAGCGGTGCTTGATGGAGGTGAGCAGCCGGAGGCAGTGGTGGCGATCTCCCTCGAAGCTCAGCACGGTGTCGACCAGGTGCTCGAGAGTCCTCGGGCCGGCGAGAGAGCCGTCTTTGGTGACGTGCCCAACGAGCACCACGGAGGTTGCCGTGGCCTTGGCGAAGGCAGCCAGCGCCCCTGCGCACTCGCGGACCTGGGCGGTCGACCCGGCCTGCGAAGCGAGCAGCGGGTCGTCCATCGCCTGGATCGAGTCGACGACAACGATGTCCGGGCGCACCTGCCCGATCGCCTCCAGCGCGGCGGGGAGCTCGGTGGCGGCGACCACGTAGCCGCCGTCACTCCGGCATCCGAGGCGCTCGGCTCTGCGGGCGACCTGAGCCGCGGATTCCTCCGCCGCCACGACGAGGGTCCTGCGACCGGCGGACGCGAGGCCGGCGAGTGCCTGCAGCACGAGCGTGGACTTGCCGATCCCGGGCTCGCCCCCGATGAGGGTGACCGACCCCGGGACGAGCCCGCCGGCAAGCACCCTGTCGAGCTCGCCGATGCCGGTCGGCACGGGGACGGCGTCCTCGGCGTCGACCTGACAGAGCGCCAACGCGGCCGCGCCCGCTGCGGCGACATTGTCGCCGCCGGGCACCGATCGGCTCCCCGACCTCCGCGTTGCCCGCCCAGCATCCTGGCCCGGTCGCACCCCGACGAGCACTTCGACGACGGAGTTCCAGGCGCCGCAGCCGGGGCACCTGCCGACCCAGCGGGGAGACGAGGCCCCGCACTCGCAACAGACGTGGGAGGTCCGTCGCTGCGGCATGGCGGCGACCGTACAGGAACGCTGTGTCACTCTACGGCGCGCTCGGGCCCTGGCCAGCCATCTCGAGCGGCCCCTCTCCCGACGACACGCCGGGCGCAGCCGCAGCCTCTTTAGGAGTCGGCCCCGGCCTCGGCCATCTCGACGGGCGGAGGCTCGAAGCCCTCGATCGCCTTGAAGGCAAGGGCCTCGTCCTCGACGTCGACGATGATCGTCTCGCCCACCCGGAATTCCTTCCAGAGGATCTTCTCGGACAGGGGATCCTCGATGAGCTGCTGGATCGCCCGGCGGAGCGGGCGGGCGCCGAGGGCGGGCTCGTAGCCCTTCTTCGCCACGAGCTCCTTGGCCTGGCGGGTGAGCTCGAGACCGAGGCCCTGAGCCTCGAGCTGCTCGCGCACCCGGCGGATCAGGAGGTCCACAATCTCGACGACCTCTCCGATAGAGAGCTCGTGGAAGACGATGACCTCGTCGATCCGGTTCAGGAATTCCGGCCGGAAGTGCGCCTTCAAGGCCTCTTGGACCTTTTGCTTCATCCGCTCGTAGGTGACGGCCTCGCCGGCCTTCGAGAAGCCCACCTGCGCCCGGCGGAGGTCGGCAGTGCCGAGGTTCGAGGTCATGATGAGCACGGTGTTCTTGAAGTCGACGGTGCGCCCCTGGGCGTCCGTCAGGCGCCCGTCCTCGAGGATCTGCAGGAGCGCGTTGAACACGTCCGGATGCGCCTTTTCGACCTCGTCGAAGAGCACCACGGCAAAGGGCTTGCGCCGCACCGCCTCGGTGAGCTGGCCGCCCTCCTCGTAGCCGACGTACCCCGGCGGAGACCCGACGAGGCGGCTCACGGTGTGCTTTTCCATGTACTCGCTCATGTCGAGCTGGATGAGGGAGGACTCGTCGCCGAAGAGGAGCTCCGCCAGGGCCCTGGCGAGCTCGGTCTTGCCGACTCCGGTGGGCCCGAGAAAGATGAACGAGCCGCTCGGGCGCTTCGGGTCCTTGAGCCCCGCCCGAGTGCGGCGGATCGAGCGGGAGAGCGCCTTGATGGCGGTCTCCTGGCCGACGACCCGCTTGTGCAGCTCGTCCTCCATTCGGAGCAGCCGAGCCGTCTCTTCCTCGGTGAGCTTGTAGACAGGGATTCCGGTCCAGTTGGCGAGGACCTCGGCGACGACGTCCTCGTCAACGACGTCGAAGAGCTCGACACCCTCGGCGCGCCACTGGGACTCGAGGGCGGACTTGCGCTCGATGCGGTCCTTCTCCTGCTCGGCGAGCTTTTTCGCCTCCTCGAAGTTCTGCTTTTGCATCTCGCCGTCCTTGCGAGTGCGGATCGCCGAGAGCTCCTCTTCGAGCTTGCGGTACTCGGGCGGCGTCGCCATGCGCCGGATCCTGAGACGGCTGCCAGCCTCGTCGATCAGGTCGATCGCCTTGTCGGGGAGGTAGCGGTCCGAGATGTAGCGGTCCGCCAGGTTGGCTGCGGCCACGAGCGCCTGGTCGGTGATCGTCACCTGGTGGTGCTGCTCGTAGCGGTCCCGCAGACCCTGGAGGATCTCGATCGTGTGGGCGAGAGAGGGCTCCTCCACCTTGATCGGCTGGAAGCGCCGCTCAAGGGCGGCATCCTTTTCGAGGTGCTTGCGGTACTCGTCGAGGGTGGTGGCGCCGATCGTCTGCAGCTCGCCGCGCGCCAGCATCGGCTTCAGGATCGAGGCAGCGTCGATCGCCCCCTCGGCAGCCCCGGCACCGACAAGGGTGTGCAGCTCGTCGATGAACAAGATGATGTCGCCCCGGGTGCGGATCTCCTTCAGCACCTTCTTCAGGCGCTCCTCGAAGTCGCCCCGGTACCTGCTGCCGGCCACGAGCGCACCGAGGTCGAGGGTGTAGAGCTGCTTGCCCTTCAGCGTCTCGGGCACGTCGTCCGAGACGATCTGCTGGGACAGACCCTCGACGATGGCGGTCTTGCCGACACCGGGCTCACCGATAAGGACGGGGTTGTTCTTCGTGCGCCTGGACAGCACCTGCATCACGCGCTCGATCTCCCGGTCGCGCCCGATAACGGGGTCGAGCTTGTGGTCGCGGGCGAGCTGGGTGAGGTTGCGGCCGAACTGGTCGAGCACGGGCGAGCCAGCCGCGGTCTCCTGGGGGGAGCTGCCGCCGGGGCTCGTGGTGGCGGGGTCGCGGCCCTGGTAGCCCGAGAGCAGCTGGATGACCTGCTGGCGCACTCTCGACAGATCGGCGCCGAGGCTCATGAGGACCTGGGCGGCGACGCCCTCTCCCTCGCGGACCAGGCCGAGGAGCATGTGCTCGGTCCCGATGTAGTTGTGGCCGAGCTGGAGGGCCTCCCGGAGCGACAGCTCGAGCACCTTCTTGGCCCGGGGGGTGAAGGGGGGCGATCCGGTCGGGGCGACTCCCGCCGGGCCGATCGTCTCCTCGACCTTCTCGCGCACGGCCTCGAGGGAGACCCCGAGCGACTCGAGCGCCTTCGCCGCCAGTCCCTCGCCCTCGTGGATGAGGCCGAGCAGGATGTGCTCGGTCCCGATGAAGCTGTGGTTGAGCAAGCGGGCTTCTTCCTGGGCCAGTACAAGGACCCTTCGTGCCCGGTCGGTGAAGCGCTCGAACAATGGTGCTCCTCTTTGGACGATCTCTGCGACGAGAAGTCTATCGGCAGGACCTGTCTCGATTGCGGGCACTCCCCCGGGGCCACGGGCCGCACTCGCGCCGCCACCCGCCGCCACGCGCCGCCGCCGGAGGGCCACGGGCCAGAGCCGGGCGAGACCCGGTCTGGCTGCACGGCTGTCGAGAGGTGAGCGAAGTGGCCTAACCTGACCTGCTGGTGACCCCGCCCGACCTCTTCGCCCTACCCGTGGCGGACGCCGACCTCGAACGCCTGGAGGCGAGCCTGCGGGAGTCGGTGCTCGGCGACGACCCCTTCCTGAACGAGGTGGCGAGCCACCTGATCGCCGCCGGCGGCAAGCGCCTGAGGCCCTCCCTCGGCCTCACCGCCGCCCAGCTCAACGGCGGCGACGTGGACGGGGCCACCCTGCTCGGCGGCGTGGCAGTCGAGCTCGTCCACCTGGCATCGCTCTACCACGACGACGTCATGGACGAGGCGGCCCGGCGCCGCGGCGTCGACAGCGTGAACGCCCGCTGGGGGAACCTCGTCGCCATAGTGGCGGGAGACTTCCTGCTCGCCCGGTCGGCCGAGATAGCCGCCGGGCTCGGCACAGAGATCGCCGGGCTGCTCGCGGCGACGCTGGCTCGCCTGTGCCAGGGCCAGGTGGCAGAGGTGAAGTCCGCCTTCCGGATCGACCGGAACGAGGCCGACTACCTCGGCGCCATCGCCAACAAGACCGCCGCCCTCATGTCGACGGCATGCCGCATCGGCGGCCTCACGGCCTGTCTGGACCGGCGGGCCGTCGAGGATCTGACCACCTTCGGCGAGGCCTTCGGCATGGTCTTCCAGATCCGCGACGACGTGCTCGACGTGATCGCCACCGAGGACGAGCTCGGCAAGGCCCCCGGCCAGGACCTCGCCGAGGGCATCTACACCCTGCCCGTGCAGGGGGCGCTCAAGGACCCCTCCATCGGTCCCCGCCTCGCCGGTCTGCTCGGTCAACCCTTGAGCGAGGAGGAGCGCGAGACGGCACGCACCCTCGTGGCGAGCTCGCCCGGCATCCTCGCCGCCAGCGCCCTCGCCACCGAATATGC
>JBOGHY010000239.1:0-5725 GCA_050742375.1 Acidimicrobiales bacterium
AGGGCCCGCACTCCGTGTTCGACGAGCCGCACCGCCAGTGTCGCCGTACTGGCGGCGTCCAGGGACCCGCCGTCCTCGAACAGCGTCACGAGGGCGACGCCGACGCCCCTGAACAGCACGTCGGGCAACGATACTGCCTCGTCGGCGCTGTTGACGGCTTCCAACGTGCCGTGTCCATAGTGACAGTGGACCTCCTGTCCATTGTCGCTATCAGTCATCTCCCCGGGGGGTCGAACCTCTGTTGGCGAGCGCTTGAGGAACGAACTGCGCTTCACGGCCCGACGGAAGCTGCAGAGTTGGATGGAGAACAACTCGAAGTCCCGCTCGACGCAATAGAAGCAGGAAACTGGTCAGAGGTCGCTGGGGAGCCAGGCGTGACCCCCGGACAGCTGGCGCAAGCCGTCGAACAGGTCGACACCGCGCTCCCTCATGGTCGAGACGTAGCGGCGGTTGGCGCAGCATGCGCCGCTTCTTCGATCGCGCGAGGCCCTCGACGCTTGTCGGTCTCTCTCTAAGCTCTGTGAAGAAGGTGGTCAGTCACCTACCGTGCGTACCCGCCTGCAGGCCAGCGATGACCTTGCGGGAGATTCGCCCCAACTCTCGGACCTGGTTCGGGCTCAAGGCGTCGAACAGGCTCTCACGTACCGCGGCGACGTGGCCCGGGGCTGCCGCCTCGAGCGCCGCCAGACCCTCGGGGGTGAGCACCGCTACCTCGCCCCGCCCGTCGCTCGGACACGAGCGCCGCTCCGTCCACCCAGCCGCCTCGAGGCGAGCCATGGCGTGGGACAGCCGGCTGCGGGAGAAGCTGGTGGCCTCTGCCAGCTCGCTCATTCGCAAGGCCCGGTCGGAAGCCTCCGACAGTTGGGCGAGCACCTGGTAGTAGGAGCAGGGCATCGCGGCGTCCTGCTGCAGCTGAGCCTCAATGCGCGTCCACAGCAGGCTGGTGGCCTCCAGGAAGGAACGCCAGGTCCTCTGCTCCTCCTCGTCCAACCATCGAGTCTCCTCCATGCCTGAAATCTACGGCCCCCGGGGAATAGCTGAGCGTTCAACGATGTTGGAGCTTGCCGTAGGCATGTAGTTGAACACTCAAGTATAGGAGCAACCATGACCAACCTGACCATCACCGAGATCCCCGGCTACCTTGCCGGCTCCTGGACCGTGGACCCGGTCCACTCCGACGTCTCCTTCATCGTGCGCCACATGATGGTAAGCAAGCTGCGAGGCCACTTCGAGCGCTTCAGCGGCCAGATCGTGACCGGAGGCGACCCTCTGGAGTCGACCGTCACCGCCACCGTCGACGCCGCCAGCTTGAACACCAACAACGCGCAGCGCGACGACCACATCCGCTCCGCCGACTTCCTGGAGGTCGACCAGTACCCGACCCTCGAGTTCCGCTCCACCTCCCTGCGGGCCGAAGGAGCCGACGAGTACGCCCTCGAGGGCGACCTGACCGTCCACGGCGTGACCCGCCCGGTCACCTTCGAGCTGGAGCTCAACGGCTTCACCGCCGACCCCTTCGGCGGCTACCGCACGGGCTTCTCGGCCACCACCGACATCAGCCGGAGCGACTTTGGCGTCAGCATCAACCTGCCGATGGAAGGTGGCGGGGTCGTCGTCGCCGACAAGATCCAGATTCGCCTGGAGATCGAGGCCGTCCTCGACACCCCGGCCTCGTGATCTCGACCGTTGCAGCACCGCGAGGAGCAGAGAATATGCCCGACGACATCACGCGATGACCGCCCGGACGCCACCGGTCGACGTCGAGAAATGGGTCGATCACCGCGTGTCCCGCCCGTCGGGCACCAAGACTCGCCTGGGCCAGTCACGCGCATGTGACTCGATGACCAGCCCCGCTGCCACCGCGAAGGAATCGGATGCCGAGCACCGCGCGGCCCGGTCGAGCGGCGCGGTGATGAAGGTGGACGGTCGGTCATTAGGACCGCGCCCTTGCCACCACCAGGAAGGCGCAGCTTCGGAGCAAAGGAACCGAACGAGTAGTGGACCTGCGACCCAATGAAGGGCCCGCAGGTGAAGACCAACAGGGCCGACCTGCTCGCGTTCGTCGATGATTACAGCCGCCTGCTGACCGGCTATCGGTGGTGCTCTTCGGAAGACTGGTCGATGACCAGTGTCGATGACCAGCGTGGCCCTTTGAGCGGTGCCAGGCGCGGTTCGCCCGGCCGCACGATCCGACGAGCGCGGCATCGCCGACAAGTCGCTGAACGCCGCGGTGATCCTGCTCGACGGAGTTACTCAAGGCGCACCCACCCCCAACGAGTCAGACTGGGGGCCCGTGGCGCGGCAGGACGAGCTGCAAGGAGGAGGTAATGGCCCGTTCGAAGGTTGCGATCGAGCCAATGCGTCCGCTGCTCGACCCAACGACGCTCGAAGAGCTCACCTGGCGACTCGAGCGCATACGCCTACCAGAGGCGACCACCCGATGGGACCTGGGCGTGCCCGGCGAGTGGCTGGGCCAGCTGCTCAGTGGGTGGCGGGGCCACGACCTCGTCGACCAACAGGAGCGCCTGGGGCGCCTCGAACACCGCTGCGCCGTCGTCGACGGCCAACGGGTCCACTTCATCCACGTCCAGGGAGTCGGCCCCGACCCGGTGCCGCTGGTGCTCACCCACGGATGGCCGAGCACCTTCTGGGAGTTCTTGTCGCTGGTTCCGCTTCTCACCGACCCTGGGCAGCACGGAGGCGACCCCGCCGACACGTTCAGCGTCGTCGTGCCATCGCTGCCGGGCTTTGGGTTCTCGGCACCGCCGCCGTCGGGTGGACTGACCGCCGCAGAGGTCGCCGACCTGTGGCATGCCGTGATGGTCGACGGGCTCGGCTACGACCGCTACTTCGCCCACGGCGGGGACTTGGGCGCCGGCGTCACCGCTTGGCTGGCCCGACGCCACCCCGGCTCGGTCGCCGCCATCCATCTTGCAACCCCTGCTCTTCCGGCGCCGCCGCGCCCGTGGACGCCAGCCGAAGAAGCGCACGTCGAACACGTGTCCGCGTGGACCTCCGAGGAAGGGGGCTACGCCCACCAGCAGGCGACGAGGCCGGCCACCCTGGCCGTCGGCCTGCTCGACTCGCCGGCCGGCCTGGCGGCGTGGCTGGGGGAGAAGGTGACGGCCTGGTCCAGCACCGACCACGAGGGTCGACCGTCGTTCCCTTGCCAACTGCTGCTCGACACCCTCACGATCTACTGGTGCACGGCCACCGTCGGTACGTCCTTCCTCCCATACTGGCGATACCGGCACAGTCCCGACGCCGCTCTGCCACCTGAGAAGCCTCCGTCGGTCCCCACTGCGATCAGCGTTTTCGGTGGAGAGGTGGTGCCCTTCCCCAAGCCGCCGCGAGAGCTCGCCGAGCGGTACTTCCAGCTCGTGGCCTGGTCGGTGCACGACCGCGGCGGGCACTTCCCCGCTGTAGCCGAACCGCAGCTGCTTGCCCAAGACCTGCGAGAGGCGTTCCGCGTCTACCGGCACACGTGACCCGAGACCCGAAAGGACGAGGAGGTCATGATGAGAGTCGTCTTCGTGCACGCGGCGTGGGTCAAGGACGGGTCATGGTGGTGGCACCGGACCGCTGAGCTGCTCGCCGAGTGGGACGTCGCCAGCGACGCGCCCGCCCTGCCGAGCTGCGGCGAAACGGGTAAGCCAACCGGTGCGCATGGACCGGGGCTGAGCGAGGACATCGCTGCGGTCCGGGGAGCGCTCACGGCGACCGATGAGCCGACGATCGTGGCTGCCCACAGCTACGGCGGCATCGTCACCGCGTGACGTGTACCTGAGCGCTGATCCTGCCGAGGCAGTCTGCTGTTGGACAAGGCGATTCTCGCCTGTGGCACAGACGAGGCGGCTGAGATCCGAACCTTTGGACACACCCTCTCACTCTGGCGGGAGGAGATCTTGAACCACCACCGCGCCAGCGCGAGCAACGGCCGACTGAAAGTCTCAAACCTTTCCGCCAAGCAGGTAAAACGAGTCGGCCGGGGCATCTCGAACTTCAGTCACTACCGACTGCGGGGTGCTCCTCAACGCCGGTGGCGTCAGCTGGCCGGCGACCATCAGGCCGTCGAGGATCTCACGGACTCGTCCGCACTGAAACCGGAAGAGCCCCTTACCTCCCGTCCCGGCGCTGGAAGAGGACACGCCTCCATAGGGCAGTGCCTATTGCCGCGTTAGGTGCTCGAGCAGTGGCCCGAAGTCTTCGAACTGTGGCATCGACGCGTTTGGATCCTTTGCCATGTCATCCCAGCGCCGCACCGCCTCCGCATCCTCGGCGAACGACGACGCTTCAAACGCAACAAGCTCGTCGCGCTTCATCGGGCCCCCTTGGACAGAGAGCGTGTAGACAGACGCGGCCGACAACTTGGCGAAGTAATCCGGTTCGACGGCACACAGGTACCGCTTGGCAGCGACGTGCAGGCGAACCGGCTCAGTCACCTCGGGCCCGAACCACGTCGAAAGCCACGAAGCCCCCGTATAACTGTGGTGGTTGTCAGTGCCGCTCATCAGGTCGCTACCCGAGAAGAATCCGTGGAAGTGGCCGACGTCGTGGAGGAGCGAAGCGGCGACGAGCGGGTCGTCCGCACCCGCGGCTCGGGCGAGCGCGCCGGCCTGCAGCATGTGGGCCGCGAGGGTCAGGGGCTCGCCGAGGTAGCCCCTCATACCCTCGCTCGCGAAGAGCGACCTTATCTCCTCGAGTGCCTGCGTGGTCACGACGTGTCCTCAAGCGTCGCCCAACACGGCGACCGCGCTCGCGAGCCCGTCCATGTCGGCGTAACAACCCTGGAGGCGACGAGTACCCGATCCCGTGTCGGCGAAGACCGTGCGTGAGTGGAGAAGGCGCACGTTGTCGAAGATGACACAGTCTCCTGGCTCGAGGCGGAAGATCACCTGCATTTCCTCGCGATTGAGGATCTCGGCGAACTTCCGGTAGGCGGCATAGAACGCCGTGAGCTCCGCTCCGGGAAACCGGAGCGCCTCCATCGATCGATTGTTGAAGCGCACCTCGCGAATCCGCGCCGAGGGGTCGAGACCGATCAAGGGACGAGCGGCGCGCAACTTGTTGCTCGCGTCGGACCAGGCGAAGGGGACGAGGGTAGTCGTGAGCACCTCGAATGCCTTCCGGTCCTCCTTACTCAGGAGAGAAGCCGCATAGAACCCGTCGACCAGCCCCGACTCTCCGCCGTCGACGGCGTTCGAGAGGCAGTGGAGCAACTGGAGGGTCGGGACAGGGTCCCTGTAGGGATTGTCGGTGTGCGGTGAGATGGCGAGCCCGGTGAAGGCAAGGTTGCTCGGATCCACCGTGACCCGTACGTCGAACAGCGCGCCATAGTTCGTCTCCCGCACATAGCCGAAGCTTCGGGCGACTTCGAGCACCGTGCCCTCGACCACAGGCGTGCCGTGAAGGACGGCGAAGCCCAACCGCTGGACGGCCCGGAGGACCCTCAAGCGCTCTGAAGCGTCGCTCAGGTACGCCTCCCAGTTGCCCCTTGGCAGCCGCCCGTCCAGGTCCGAGGCTTGCCACAACTCTTTGTCGTCCTCGGTGCGGCCGTCGCTGGATGGCGGTGCGCGCTGTTCGGCGAGCCAGTCCCTGGAGAACGTCGAGCGGTGACCGCCGGGAGTGAAGGTGACAGTGACACTGCCTGCCGCTTCTTGCACCCGAGCGACCGCCAGGTCCCGAGGGAGGTCGAGGATTCCAAAGAACTTCTGGCCGCTCTTAG
>JBOGHY010000240.1:0-6077 GCA_050742375.1 Acidimicrobiales bacterium
ACGGTCTCCTTGGTCGAGTATCTGGCTGACAACCTGGCCCGGGAGCGGCTGGTATTGGTGGTGACGCTGCGCGACAACCAGCCGTCACCGGCGCTCGACATGGCCCGGCGGCACCGAGGCGACCCGAGGGTGGCCTACTTGAGCCTGGGCCGCCTGAGCGCCGAGGAGACGGCAGCCATGGTTCGAGCTTGTCGAGCCGACGTCGCCGACGAGGTGGTCAGGCGCGTCCAGGAGACGGCCGAGGGCATCCCCCTCGTGGTCGAGGATCTGCTGGCCTCTCCTGGTCTTCCCGAAAGCTTCGCAGCCACGGTGTGCGCCCGCTTGAGCGACTTGGGAGAGCAGGCCGGGCGGGTGCTACAGGCTGCCGCAGTGCTTGGCCGCCACTTCGATTGGCGGCTCCTGTCGAAGGTCACCGGTGAGAGCGATCTGGTGGTGGCTGACGCGTTGGCTACAGGCGTGGCGGCGCAGCTGTTGACGAGCCGGGATGGTGAGTTCCAGTTTCGCCATGCGCTCACCCGCGAAGCGGTTCTCGAGGGTGTTCTTCCGCCTACGCAGCGCCAGATCGCCGCATCCGCCCTGGCGGTCATGGAATCGTCGCCGGGACGATTCGAGGGCAGTTATCGGGAGACGGCCATCGACTTGGCGGTGCGGGCCGGAGACCGCCGCCGGGCAGGCGTGTGGCTGGTCGGCTAACAAGCCCTCGGCTGGGGAGCTTTGGCCAGTGCGGCCGATTCGATGAGGCGCGCCGCTGGACTGCTGGAGGGGTATCCAGAGTGGGCTGACGCCGAGCTGGGTCTGGTCGAAGCCCTGGCCCTGGCAGGGCGCGTCGACGAGGCAGTCGCCGCCGGTGGGCGGCTCGTCACCCGGCTCGCTGACGGTTCGCACACAATCGGACTGCGGGTTCAGGCTCACCTACAGCTGGGGCGCGCCGCAGTCGCCGGGTCTCGATGGGAGATGGCCCGCTACCAGCTCGACAGCGCACGGTCGCTTGCAGAGGGCGCCGCGCCGGCTGAGGTAGCGACCGGGATTGCTGTTCTCGAGGCGGAGGTCTTGATTGCCGGCGACGATTACGAAGCGGCGAGGAGGCTTGCCGAGGGGGCGGTTAGGGCGGAGGGCGCCTCGGCGCAGACGCGTTGCAACGCCTGGGAGATCATCGGCCGCACGCGCCGTTTGTTCGACCTCGCCCAGGCCCGAGGAGCATTCGAGCAGGCGTTGATCACGGCCGAGGCAGCCGACCTTCCGCTGTGGCGGCTGCGGGCACTGCACGAGCTGGGGACCATCGATCTGTTCGACCACGTCGGCGTCGATCGCCTTCTCCAGGCGCGCGGTGTAGCCGAGCAACTCGGAGCGCTCAGCACTGTCGCGGTTTTGGACTTGCAGCTGGGGGCCGCCTACACGTGCCGTTGGGAGCTCGACGGCTGCGACGCCCACGCCCGCTCGGCGCTGGTTCTTGGAGAGCGGCTCGGGCTGGAGCTCGTGCGGGCCAAGGCGTTGGCTGGACTTGCCGGTAGCGCCAGCATGCGCGCCGACGTCTCCGGGACCGAGCGCTACTCGACGTTGGCGAGGGCCGCCGCCCCGGAGGACAAGATGCTCGAGGGATTCTTGATGGGCTCGCTCGGCCTCGCCTTGCTGCTCGCCGGCAAGGGCGAAGCCGCCATTGAGAGCTATGCCGCCGGCATGACTGTCCTGGGGCGCCTGGCACACGCCGAGCCGTTCGCCCTGCGGGCGTTGTGGCCGCTGGTGCTGGCTGCTCGCGGTGACCGCAGGGCCGAGGCGGCCATCGGCGAGGCCCGCCGTCTCGGTGTGGCCGACTTCAATTTGAACCGAGGCATGGTCGGCTACGCAGATGCGATCTTGGCCGGCCGAGGCGGCGACACGCATCGAGCTCGGGATCTTGCCGGGCTGGCCGATGGCTGCTTCCCCAACTCTGGGGCGTGAATCGATCTGGCTCGTGTCCTTGCCGCGCCGGCCGCCGCTGCGAGTGGCTGGGCGGATGTTCGCGAATGGCTTGAAGACGCCTCCGACCGGCTGGCCGGGCGAGGGCTCGTCTACTTGCGGGCGACCTGCGACGAGCTGCTGCTTGCATCGCATCCCAACCCGTGGGCGGCGGCCGGTGTCAGCGCCCGGGAAGCTGACGTGCTGCGTCTCGTCGTCGACGGGCTGTCCAACAAGCAGATCGCCGCCCAGCTGCGCCTGTCCCCCCGTACTGTCGAAAAGCATGTCGAGTCGATGCTCAGAAAGACCCGAGCGCGGTCGCGCACCGAGCTGGTCGCGCTGATGATCGGTCGCACCGCTCGACCCCACGAGGCTAGGGCTCACGGACCGACTACGTAGTCGGCCGGCACGATTACGTGTTGTTCCCGATGCCGAGCGGGGCGAGCCGGGCGCAGACTTCGGGGTGAGACACCGTCCAAGGAGGCACAGCTCATGCTCGACACTTCGAAGGCGACCCGCCAGTACCTCGTCGTCAGGTCCGACGAGGGGGACTCGCCGAGGAACACGCCTCATCTCTTCAAGGCGAGGGCGTCGAACACGGCGGGCCGCTTCGACTTCATGACCGGGGCCATCGCGCCCCGCACCGGGCCCCCGCTGCATTTCCACGTCCATCAGGACGACACTTTCTACGTCCTCGACGCGATCCTCACCGTCCAGGTCGAAGACGACATCTTCGACGTCGGCCCGAGAGACTTCCTGAGCGTCCCGCCGCGTGTCGCGCACACCTTCGACAACCTCCACAACGGCGACAAGCCGGTGCGGGGGATCAACCTCATGACACCGGGTGGACATTTCGACATGTTCAACGAAATGGGCGGCGTGGGGCCTGGACCTGACCAGGCCGACACGCTACGGGAGGTCTCGGCTCGCCACGGCACCATCGTCGTGGGACCACCACTACGAGTGACACTCGACCTCGGCTGACATCACCCGAGCGGCGCTTGAGGGGAAAGGTCAGACACACGAAAGGAGAGCCATGGGAGCGGCCACATCCGGGCAGACGTCGATCCACATCGAGGCGAGTCCCGAGGCGGTCTACGACCTCGTCAGCGAGATGCCCCGCATGGGTGAATGGAGCCCCGAGTGTTGCCGCTGCGAGTGGATCGACGGTGACGGACCCTCGGTCGGTGCCGAGTTCAAGGGTTATAACCGGGCCGGCCCGATGCGCTGGACCGCTGAGGGGCGGGTCATCGCCGCCAAACGCGGTGACGAATTCGCCTTCGTCACCCTCTACAAGGGTCGCCGGGAGGAGACCCGGTGGCGCTACCGCTTCGAGGTGAGCGGCGCTGGCACGGAAGTCACGGAGTCCTATCAGTCCGTGTGGGCACCGTGGTACATCCGGCTTGCCAATCTCTTGCTTCCTCGAGACCGCCAGCTCCGCCAAGGCATGGAGCAGACGCTGCAGCGGATCAAGCGCGCCGCCGAGGGAGGCCGCTGCCAGTGACGGGGTCCCGCCAGACATGCCAATTGGACGCACCACCCTCGGTGGGAAGGGGACCGAAGGCATGGATGAGGATCCTCGCCGTGGCGACACCGGGTCCCGGCGTCGTCAACCCGATGATGTGCCTTCGGCGTGCTCCTGTGGTGGCCCGCCTCCGTGCGAAGTCCGTGCCCACTTGCCGGCTCAGTCAAAGTCGACATATGGGACCCGGTGCCCGGCATACCGGGGTTGTGGCGCTTCCCCGACTACCCGTCAAGTCCATCCCCGCAGCAGCTCGACGAGATGACCGAGTTGGTCCCGAACGCCGCGGCAGTCGAACAACGACAACTCAGCAGCAGCACCACCACCACCACCACCACCAATTCAAGTCAAACGCGTAGGACTCGAAGCCCGGGGATGTCGTCGTAGTCGCCGTCTTGAGATGCCACTGCCAGGTCGTTGGCGATCGCCGTCGCCGCGATCCACGAGTCGTTGATAGGCATTCGCTTCCCTGCGTCCCGAAGGGCCAGTCGCAGCGCCGCCCAGGCGTGAGCGACCCCCTCGTCGACTGGCAAGGGATCAAGCGCTGCCACTACCGACAACGTGTCCAGTCGTCGTGCCCTGGTCGGCCCATCCTGTGCTGCGAGGACCCCAAGGCGGAGCTCACCTACGGTGACGACCGATACGGCGACACGCTCGGGCGGGTGGGCGGAGAGCGGTCGATCCTCCTCGACGGCGATAAACAGTGACGTGTCAGCCAGCGCCACCTCGCTATCGACGCGCGCGCCGGAGGTGGTCACAGGATCCGGAGGTCGTCAGTCGTGTCGGGCAGGAGGTCTGCTAGCTCTTGGGCGAGCCCGGAATCGGCCTGCCATCGGTCGCGGTCTCGGACGAAGGCGTTCCAGACCATCGACCGCGGCCGGGCGGGCAGTGGGAGCAGTTGGGCCACAGGTCGGCCGCTCACCGTCACCCTGAGTCTTTCGCCGCGCTCGACCCGACGGAGTACGGCGCTGACGTCATTTCGAAGGTCGCGGGCAGGGATGTCGATCATCACATCATTGTAGCATCTCTGCTACGCAGGAGCCACGGTCGTCGCGGAGCAGCTCAACCTCCAGGACCGGGGTGGACAAGCCAAGCCCTCCCAGCTGCGGCAGCTGATGGCGCTCGTTCGCCGCTACGATCTTCGAATCGAGGATGACCAATGAACGCTCCCGGCTACCGATCAACGTGTTCTGGAGTGCTGAGGACGGAGCTTGGGTTGCCGACGTTCTCGACCTGCACTACTGCTCCGCTACTGGTGACACTCCACACGACGCCGTCGCCGAGGTTGAGGTAGCGATCGAAGCGTGGCTAGTGGCGCTGCCGATAAATACACCACATTATCTGTAATAGATAGACGGATTGTGCCGCATAGATCCTGGTCGTGTCGTTGCAGACGCCTTCCGAGAGTCGTCGGTAACGATCTAACGCCATACGACAAAAACGACCAAACGACCAATCTCGGCCGGCGTCGTGTCACGATGGACATGGTGAGCCGGTGACCACCACGATGCCCCGTGCGTTACGTTGAGTTGGCCACGCGCCGGGCCGCGTCGAGAAGCATGGCGCGCTGTCTGGGCGTCGGAAGTGGGACCGACCAGTCGGTGATTCCGACCCGCCTCGAGCGGTCGGGCTGCGAGTCACGCGACTCACCTCGCCCGCCGCGCTGTTTTGCGCCGACATCGGCTGACCGCTGTGCTGTCAGCTCGTCGATCGCCACAGCTCGGACGGGCGGCCACGATCATGGTGCTGTTCGAGGGTGACCCGACCGGCCCGGACAAGGCGGTCGAGCGCGAGGCCGATCTCTTTCGAGCTGCGGTTGCGGCTGAACAGGTCGCGGATGGCGGAGCGGGTGAGCCCGTCGGGCGTCTGTGACAGGGCACGGCCGATCTCGTCGGCGAGCGGGTCGCCGAGCGACTCGCCAAAGACGTAGCGCGCCGAGGCCGCCGCGTAGCACCACAGAGCGAGAGCTGCGTCGAGGTGCCGCCGGCCGATCCGCCCTGCCTGGTCGAGCAGCGCGTAGAGCAGCGACAGGCGCACCACGTGAGCCTCGGCGCGTGCGGTGATCGCGCCGAGCAAGCCTGGCACTTCTTCGCAGAGGACGGGGTAGGCCTCCCACCACGCCCGGCGGGCCTGCTCGTCGAAGCTGAGCCGGCCCGCCCGTCGTCCCGCTTCGGTCGCCGCGACGAGCCGATCGAGGAGGGGCTGCCAGTCGACCTCTTCGATCGCACCGCCCTCTGGGAGCAGCTTGGAGCGACGCACGCAGATGATGACGAACCGATTGAGAAATCCGTTCGCCGCCTCGGTCGAGCCGAGCAGGCGGACGAGCTCCTCGGCGGTGATGTGGCCGACGATCGAGACGTGCCCGCCGCTGGCCCGCACCGGGCTGTTCTTCGTGAGCACTTGGAGCGGCTTGCCGTCCCACGCGGCGCGCACGAGCGGCGAGAGGGTGTTGGCTTCGCGCGAGATCTGCTTGAGCACCGAGGCGAACTCCGACTCGACGACGAGCAGGCGCTTGTCGCTCGCGCTGTCGTCCCCGGCGTGACCGTCGCCCCGGTCCCGAAGGGCCCAGACGAGCCCCTCGCCCGAGGACAGTCCAGAGACGAGCCGGGTCGTCGTGAAC
>JBOGHY010000241.1:0-4815 GCA_050742375.1 Acidimicrobiales bacterium
TCCCAGAGCTACGCCATCAACGCCGTGGTGGCCGGGGCGGATCTGGTGATCGACGGGCCGCCTGGCACGGGAAAATCCCAGACCATTGCCAACCTGATAGCCACCCTGTCGGCCCGAAACAAGCGGATACTCTTCGTGGCCGAGAAACGGGCCGCCATCGACGCCGTGCTCAGTCGGCTCGAGAGGGTGGGGCTGGGCGACCTGGTCCTCGATCTGCACGACGGCCCTGGGGCCAAGGGCAAGCTGGCCCAGGCGTTCGCCAAGGCCCTGGCCGACGCGGCCAACGCGTGCCAGCCCGACATGGCAGTCGAACAAGAGCAGCTGGCACGACGGCGCGACACGCTGGTGCGCCGTACCGCCGCCCTGCACGAGGTGCGCCAGCCCTGGGGGATATCGGTCTATGGCCTACAGGCGGCACTGATTGGGGTGCCCGTCTCGGTCCAGAGCGAGCAACGCCTAAATAGGGAGGTGCTGGCCGGACTCGGAGCCGACGCGTACCCCCAGGCCGAGGCCGACCTCGAGCAGTTCGTCGGCATAGGCGGTCTCATGATCGAGGCCTCTGACAGCCCCTGGGCTCCCGCGCTCTCTGCAGGCACGATCACCACTCCTGACCAGGCCGCCGCAGTGATGGAGGCCATGAGCACCTTCACCCAGCACACACTGCCCCAGGCCACGGCCCGCATCCAGGACACCATCTCCTCGGTCGGCCTCAGTCGGCCCGAGACCGTCGCCGGCTGGGCCCGCACGCTCGAGTTGCTGCAGCGGACAAGCGAGTGCCTTGATCGCTTCGAGCCAGCCGTGTTCGCCCTTGACCTCGACGCCGTCGTTGGAGCACTCGCCCCTGCGACCGGAAGCGCCTTTGGCCGCTTCTGGCATCGCCTCTTCGACGGCGCCTACCGCGCCGCGGGCAAGACGGCTCTCGCGTGCACCAAACCGGCGGCTGGCCTGCTCAAGGGCGCCCGGGTGCACCAAACCTTGGCTGAGGCGAGGGAGTTGCTGGTCGACTGGCAGTCCGTCTGCACTGACGGCGGGATTCCGCGGCTCCCGAGCGACCTCGACGGCGCCGAGGGCACCTACGGTCAGCTGCGCACCGAGCTCGGCCACCTTGAGCGAGCCATCAGTCAGAGCGAACTCGAAGAGCTGGAGCCTGAGCAACTGGTCAATCGCCTGCGGATGTTCATCGCCGATCGCACCACGCTCAACAAGCTGCCTGAGCTTTACCGCCTGACCGTTGCCCTGCAAGGAACGGGATTGGCCGATCTGTTGGCGGAGCTGCGCCAGCGCAACCTCACCGTCGACCAGGCCGTCGCCTGCCTGGGGTTCGTGTGGCACTCCTCGATCCTCGACGCGGTCAGCCTGGCCGACCCCGAGGTCGGCACTTTCGACGGCCCGGCCCATAGCAGGACGGTGACCGAGTTCCGGGCCGCCGACGCCCGGCACATCGATACCACGCCGGCGCGCATCCGCCGCGCCGTGGCCGAGGATGTCATCGCCGCCCGAGACGCCTACCCCACCGAGTCCCAGCTTGTGACCCACGAAGCGGGCAAGAAGCGACGGCACATGCCGGTGCGGCTCTTATTCCAACAGGCCCCGCATGTGCTTACGGCTCTCAAGCCCTGCTGGGCCATGAGCCCGTTGGTAGTCGCTCAGGTGCTCCCGGTCGAGCAGTGCTTCGACGTGGTGATCTTCGACGAGGCCTCCCAGGTCACCCCAGAAAGCGCAGCGGGGGCACTCATGCGCGCCAGCCAAGCCGTCGTGGCCGGCGACCCCCATCAGCTCCCCCCGACCGCCTTTTTTGCTTCTGGCAGCACCGTCGACGACGAGGAGGAGGACGAGGCCGACGAGCTCACCGGGTCCATGACCAAGGACTTCGAGTCGGTTCTCGACGTCATGGGAGCACTGCTGCCTCCCCCGATCGGGACCAAGCGCCTCAACTGGCACTACCGCTCACGCGACGAACGGCTGATCGCCTTCTCCAACGCCCAACCCCAGCTCTATGACTGGTCGCTCACCACCTTCCCCGGCGCCGAAACGGCCAAGGTCATCACCCACCAACTGGTGCCTTTCGTGCCGAGCCGGGTCGACAAAGAGCAGTCCGTGGCCGACGAGGTCACCGCCGTGGTGAAAGCCGTGAGCGAGCACGCCCATGACCGGCCCCACGAGAGCCTCGGCGTCATCACGATGGGCATCAAGCACATGGAGCGCATCGAAGAGGCGCTGCGCCGGGCCCGACAGACCGATCCGGTCCTTGACGACTACCTCAACGAAGTCTTCTACGCGACCGAGAAGTTCTTCGTGAAGAACCTGGAGCGGGTCCAAGGCGACGAGCGCGACGCCATCTTGATCTCGATCGGTTATGGCAAGAGCACCGATGGCCGCATGCTCTATAGCTTCGGGCCGCTCAACAATGCGGGAGGGGAGCGCCGACTCAACGTAGCCGTGACTCGGGCACGCTCGCGTATCGCGGTGATCTCCTCGTTCTCCTCGGCCGACATGGACCCGGCCCGGCTCAAGGCCGGTAGTGCCCAGATGCTGCGTGACTACCTCCGCTACGCCGAGTCAGGAGGCACAGATCTTGGCGAGCGCCGACATGAGCGTGACCCGCTCAACCCTTTCGAAGCCGACGTCTTGGCTCAGTTGACTGCGGCGGGACTGTCCCTCGAATGCCAGGTCGGGTGCTCGGGCTACTGGATCGACTTCGCCGCCAAGCACCCCACCCAGCCGGGACGCTACGTTCTCGCCATCGAGGCCGACGGCGTCATGTACCACTCCTCGGCCACGGCCCGCGACCGCGACCGATTGCGCCAGGATCATCTTGAGCGCCTCGGCTGGCGCTTTCACCGCATCTGGTCATCCGACTGGTTCCATCACCGCGAGCGCGAGGTATCAGCCGCCGTGCTCGCTTTCAACGAGGCGCTCGCCGAACTCGACGCGCCGCGCCCAGCCCAGCCGGCTGTGGGCACCGAGGTAACGCTGGCAGTTCCCGGGGGCGCCTCTGAGCCGATGAATCAAGAGAGGGGACGGAAGCCCTTTCGACCCGACGGCCGCCCCATCACTGAGTACTACGAGCGCGACCTCGTGAGGTTCATCGAGTGGATCAACTCTGACGGCCAGTTGCGCACGGTTGAGGAGATTATGGACATCGCCATCCCAGAACTCGGTTACGAGCGGACCAGCGCCCCGAGGCGCGAGGTGCTGGGCAAGGCGATCGCCTCCTACAGACGAGCGGCAAAGAAGGACTAGTGCTGGGTCGTCGTTCCTCGGCTGCTAAGTAGTGCGGTCACCCCTTCCCCTTGGGGAGTGTTGACCGACGCGCTTAATGAGCACCGGGCGACGCTCACCGTGAGCAGCGCGCGACCCCTCCGACCAAGCGACCAAAGGGAGCAGACAGCCCAGAGGGGCGGCCTGCCGCCTCGTCGTCTTCCCCCTACCGTAAGGCCCTCCCCGCTCGCCGTGGCCCTGCCGCCCGTGGTGTCCGGGGCCCCTCTGGCTGGCTGGGCCGTGCGTGTTGTATCGCGCTGCGACTGTGCGGCCCTGTGACCTGCCTGCGTACGCGGCTATGGCGTCGCCTTGTGGCCCTTGCCTCTCTTTCCCGGCGGGTCATGGTGGTCCCTGCTTCCAACGATACGAACCACTCCGCCGTGATCGCTGGCGCGGTCATCGACCTCAACCACCCACGCTCTCCGAATCTTCCACACGACGCCGGTGATCCGGCCCAGAAGGCGGGTGAACGGGCCTTACGCCGATGGTGATCCGGGCTTTCGTAGCGCATCGTGCTACACTGGCAGTCGTGGCCAGAGACATCACCCAACGACAGCTCCGCAACGACAGCGGCGAGATCATGCGGGGATTGGACCGCGGCGAGACCTTCGTCGTGACCCGCAACGGCGTACCCGTGGGCGAGTTGACTCCTCTGCGGCGGCACCGGTTCGTGAGCGCCGATGCCGCCATCGCCATGTTCCGTGGCGCCCCACCTGTCGACTTGGCCCGACTTCGCACCGACCTCGATCGCGTCGCCTCCCAGGACCCCGATCCCCGTGCCTGATTCGCCACGCGACCCGCGAGGGCTCGTGGACACTTCTGTCGTCATCGACCTCGAGCAGCTCGACGCACAACAGCTTCCTATCGAACTGGCGGTGAGCGCGATCACCATGGCCGAGCTCGCCGCTGGTCCACATGCGACCGAGGACGCAGTCGAACGGGCACGCCGGCAAGATCGCTTGCAGCGCTCGGAAGCAGCTTTCGATCCCCTCCCCTTCGACGGAGAGGCGGCCCGTGCCTATGGCCGAATCTACGCGGCGGAGACGGCGAGAGGACGAAAGGCGCGAGGGGCTCGGGCATTGGATCTCCTGATCGCAGCGACGGCATGCGCCGAGAACCTCCCGATCTACACCCGCAACCCCGAAGACTTCGAAGGGCTGCCTGACCTCGTAAAAGTCGTCACTGTCTGACCCACGATCGAGCTGTCAGCGGTGGGCCGTAAAGCAGGGGTTGATGCGCGAACGGCCGCTGCAATCCTCTCGAAGATCACGGGAAGCGAGTTCCGCCCTCTCGGGCCGCTCGCCGGCGGCGAAACGGGCGCTCACAAGTTCCTCGCGCCAGACGGCCGATCCGTCGTCGTGAAGTGGGACATCACGCCTGATGGGCGATCGCTTCGAGGAGAGGCCGTCGTCCTCTCGGAGCGGCTACGGATTCGGGCGGGCTGGCCTGGATATTGCGCTCACTCAGAGCCAGCGTTCCGTTCGGCAGAGTGCCAGTGTTCCGGCGTGGGTGAGCCAGCGTTCCGGCGTGGGTGAGCCAGGGCTCCGGAGGGAC
>JBOGHY010000242.1:0-3867 GCA_050742375.1 Acidimicrobiales bacterium
TAAGCGACGATGCGGGCCGAGGTGGTGTCGTAGAGCTCGCAGAAGCGAGCTTCGCGCTCGTTGGACATGGCGCCGCTCCTAGGGCCGTTCCTCCGAGAGTCTCATGTCATCTGCGAGCCCATCGTTACAGGGCGGCGCGGCCGTCGCTCACTCGGCCGCCCGGCGGCTCCCGACCCGCTGAGCGGGCATTTTTGGCGCTGCTGAGGCTCCAGTTGTCCCCGCGAGCTGCCGATGAGAGAAGAGATGGGTGGGGAAGACGACGTCGTCGCGCGTCCGGCCGGGGAGCTTCCACCGGGGCGAGGTGCGACGAGGTACCACCGGCTCCTCGGCCTTCTTCAGGTGGTGATCCTGCTCGTCGGGCTCGCCGCCGCCGAGGTCGGGGGCCTCGCCTGGCGGTCGTACCTCCGCGGCCAGGCGGCGAGGAACTTCACGGACACCACCACGACAGCGGCAAATACCCTCACGGTGGGCCTGCAGAGAGACGCCGATCTCACCGCTGCAGCCCGGACACTCGTCGAGACGTCCCCGCGGCTCACCAACGAACAGTTCGCGAAGTGGTTCGCCGTCCTCGGGGCGCGACACAGCTACCCCGGCACATTCGGGTTGATGCTCATCGACAACGTCCACCGGGCCGATCTGGCAGCTTTCGCCCGCCGCGCCGTCAAGGATCCGCCCCTCGACCTCCCGCTCCCCGGCCCCTACCGGCTCACCCCCCCGGGCTCGCGATCGTCGTACTGCCTCATGCGCGCCGGCGAGGTGCAGCTGTCGCCGAGCAGCGGAATGTCGCTCTCGTCGCTCTCGGGGCTTCTCGCTTTCACTCGACCCGACCTCGACTACTGCACGATGCCGATCGCGACGCTCTTGCACCAGTCGGCCGACAGCGGCTCGGAGGCGGTCCAACCGCTCAAGGCGCTGATCGCCGAGGCGCCCCATGAGGCGGGGGTGCCGGTGGTGCCGAAGGTGCTCCCGACCTTTCTCGCCAAGAGCGGCCTCATCGTCGAGATCACGCCCATATACCGATCGCCCGCGGTCCCCTCCACGACTGGGCTGCGTCGCTCGATGCTGACGGGATGGATCCTTGGCATCTATCAGGCCGACAGCATCCTCGACTCGGTCCTCGCCGGCCGCCACGGGGTCTCCGCGGCACTCTCCTACGTCAACCCCAATGGCCGCAGGGTCCTCCTCGCCAGCGACGGACGGCACGGTGCCGACGCCGTCTTCCGTACCTACACGCTGAGGGCGGCCGGCCGGTGGGTCGTGAGCCTGGCCGGGTCGCCGCAGGTCGCCGGATCTCCCGCCACCGACCAGGGTCTCGCCGTCGGCCTCGGCGGCGCCACCGTGGTCCTGCTGCTCTTCGGCCTCGTGCGCGTGCTCAGCCGGTCGCGGGCAAAGGCGCTCGAGCTCGTCGCCGCGCGCACGGCGCAGCTTCGCCACCAGGCACTCCACGACGGGCTCACCGATCTGCCGAACCGGGACCTCATCTTCGACCGCACCGAGCAGCTGCTCGCGAGGGCGCGGCGAGACGGCACCTCCTCGGCGGCGCTGTTCGTCGACTTGGACCGCTTCAAGGACGTGAACGACACCTGCGGTCACGACGCCGGAGACACATTGCTTCGCGAGGTCGGGATGCGGTTCTCGGGCGTCCTTCGCGAGACGGACACCGTCGGGCGCCTCGGCGGCGACGAATTCGTCGTGCTCGTCGAAGGCGCTCAGGGCGCCCAGGACCCGAGGCGGGTGGCCGAGCGGCTGATGGCGTCGCTGCGGACGCCGGTTCGGCTCACAGGCGGCGAACGAGAGCTGACGGTCTCTGCCAGCATCGGGATCGCCGCTGGGGCCCGAGAGTCGGCCGGCGAGCTACTTCGCGATGCCGACATCGCCCTGTACGAAGCCAAGCGCACGGCGCGGGGGGGCTACGTCGTGTTCCACCCGGAGATGCAGACCGCGATCGCCACGCGGTGGGGCCTCGAGGCGGATCTCCGCTCGGCGATCCGCAAGAGAGAGTTCTTCGTCGTCTACCAGCCGACCTTCTCGCTCGACGACGAGCGGATCACGGGGGCGGAGGCCCTGCTGCGATGGAACCATCCGCAGCGGGGAAGCGTGCTGCCCGGGGAGTTCATCCCGACGCTCGAGGCGACCGGGATGATCCTCGAGGTGGGCGAGCTCGTCCTGGAGCGGGCCTGCAGCCAGGCCGCCCGCTGGGTTCGCGACGGGAACCCGCTCACGGTGTCGGTGAACGTCTCAGGCCGCCAGCTCGATCGCGACGACTTCGTGGCAACAGTGCACGACGTGCTCTCGTCGACGGGTCTTGAGCCGCGGCTGCTCACCCTCGAGATCACCGAGACGACGCTCATGAGGAACGCCGAGCTGTCTGCGAGGCGGCTGCGCTCCTTGAAACAGCTCGGGGTCAACGTCGCCGTTGACGACTGCGGCACCGGTTACTGCTCGCTCGCGTACCTCCAGCAGTTCCCCGTCGACGCCTTGAAGATCGATCAGTCCTTCGTCTCCCGGATGGAGTCCTCTGCCGAGGGAGCCGCCCTCGTCCACACGATCGTGCAGATGGGACGCGACCTCAACATCGAGACCGTCGCCGAGGGAATCGAGACCGTCGCCCAGCTCGAACGTCTCCGCCGCGAACGGTGCTCGAACGGGCAGGGGTTCCTCCTCGCCCATCCCCTCGAAGCGGGAGCCTTCGCCGAGCTCGTCGCCGCCTCCCGGGCGTCCTCGCATCTCCGCCAGTGAGCCCGGCGACGCCGGCCGGTAGTTCCGGCTCGCGCCGGGGGCGGGACAGAGACTCGGGGAGCGGCTGGCCCGAAGGACGCGGCCGGCCCGAAGGACACAGCCAGCGTCAAGACGCCGCCAGCATCGACGGCCCGGCTGGGTCGGGAGGTGGGCGGCGGGCGCGCCCTCAGGTCGGGCGCACCTCGGCGAGGAAGGCGAGGAGGAGGCGGTTCACCTCGACGGCGGCCTCCTGCTGGATCCAGTGGCCGATGCCGGAGAGGACATGGACCCCGCGGCAATCGGAAAGCGTGCGGTCGAAGGCCCCGATCGCCTTCGTTCCCCAGATCGTCGGCCCGTCGCGCTCTCCCCCGACGAAGAGGGTCGGCACGCCGATCGGCCGCCCCCTGAAGGCGGCGAAGTCGGCCCAGTCGCCGTCGAGGTTGCGGTAGCGGTTCAGCCCTCCGGTGAGCCCCGTCTCCTCGAAGGCCCCCACGTACCGCGCGAAGTCCTCCTCGGCCATCCAGCCGAGCTCGGGCCAGGTATCGACTCTCGGAAGCATCTCCTGGAACGTCGCACCCCTCGGGATAAGAGAGAAATTGGCGGTCCCTGGGGGCGCGTCACCCGAAGCCCCGAGGTAGACGCCGGCGAGAAAGCCGCGCACGTCCGGCCCGATCTCGGCCTCGACCCGGCCGGGCTCTTGGAAGTAGCTCATGTAGAACTCGTGCTCGGGCCCGGCGACGCGGGCGAAGACACCCGTCGGCGCCTCGGCGCCCGGAGGCGCGTATGGCACGCTCAGAAGCACGAGGGCGTCGAAGAGGTCGGGGCGCATGAGCGTGCTCGACCAGGCGATCGGGGCGCCCCAGTCGTGCCCCACGACCACGACGTGGTCCTCTCCGAGCGCCTCGGCCACCGCGACGTTGTCGGCGACGTGGCGGACCATGCGGTACTCGTCCACGCTCGCCGGGCGCGACGAGCCCCCGTAGCCGCGCACGTCGATGGCGACGGCGCGGTAGCCGGCCGCGGCCAGGGCCGGAAGCTGGTGGCGCCACGAGTAGGAGGTCTCCGGGAAGCCGTGGACGAGGAGGACGGCGGGGCCGCCTCCCTGCTCGACGAGGTGGATGCTCACCCCTCTGCCGACGTCGAGATCGC
>JBOGHY010000243.1:0-9526 GCA_050742375.1 Acidimicrobiales bacterium
GCCTCGCTTCCTGAGTGCGTGGATCTCCACGTCGTCTCCCTGTGTGAGCATGAGCCAGGGGCTCCTTCCCTTCTGGTCGGATTGGACACCGCCAGCTTGGGAAGGGCCCCGGCCAAATTGGTGGACCTTCTCTCGTCCACCCAGGGCACTCAGCTACCTACATTTTCAGTGATCGAGTTGCTACACGCTTACGTGATCCTCAACATCTCCGACTCCCCGGCCCGCCGGCCCGCCGGCCACCGCTTGTGGCGGCGCCGTCGGCCGGCGTGACTGGCCGGGACGAGCTGGTCGCCGAGCTGGCCGAGCTGCTCCGTGAAGCGCTTGAAGGGTCCCCTTAGTCTTCTTCGTCGTCGTCTTCCGCCTACCGTAAGGCCCTCTCCGCTCGCCGTGGCCCTGCCGCCCGTGGTGTCCGGGGCCCCTCTGGCTGGCTGGGCCGTGCGTGTGTATCGCGCTGCGACTGTGCGGCTCTGTGACCTGCCCGCGTACGCGGCTATGGCGTCGCCTTGTGGCCCTTGCCTCTCCTTCCCCACTCACTCACGAGCTGCGACAAACTTTATTTCGGTGAACTTTTCCTGACAGGGACAAGCTCCAGCCTGGTCACTCGCCGCTCGGAGCGACGCACCGGAACCGCCGACCGGTGCGGGCGGTTGCCGCCGGCTCACCGGGAGGACTGTCAGGTTCGCCATCTACGTTGCCGAGCGCCATCCGGCCGACGCCCGGCGACCGCTTCCGACCGGCTCAAGATGCCAGTTCGACGAAGTCGACTGTCACCCCGTTCGGTAGATCGCCCGGGTCCGATATCGCAGCGGACGCTCCGTGAGTTCTTCGAGGTAGTGGGCAATCCACCCAGCGACACGTGCGACGGTGAAGAGCGTCTGACCGGCGCCGTCGGCCATTCCGAATGCCAAGACGAGCGCGCCGAGGCCGAGGTCCACGTTCGGCGCCGACACTCCGCGAGCAGCCGCTGCTTGGACGACGAGGGTCAAGTGGTCGCGCCAGCGCGGGGAGGCGGCACGGTCGATCAGCTCCTTGAGCGCCGAGAAACGGGGGTCACCCGCGGGATAGACAGAGTGGCCGAAGCCGGGCAGCTGGCTATTCCACCGCAGCCGTTCGTCCACGGCACTTTCGGCGCCGACGCGGTCGACGTCGCGAAGAAGGTTGGCGGCCAAGTTCGGTGCGCCGCTGTGGTAGGGCCCGGCCATTGCTCCGAGTGCCGTCATGACCGCGTCGTATGGGTCGGCTCGCGTGGACGCGGCGATGCGTACCGCAAGCGTCGACGCTGCGAGCTCATGATCGGCGAGGAGCACCATGGCGGCGTTTACTGCTGCGACGTGGGCTGGGCGCGGCGCGTTCATGAGCCCGCCGGCAACGGCGGCAGCGACCGACTTCTCGACGCGTCGTCGGCCAAGCACGAGGACAGGAGGGTTTCGGCTGTCGCCTGGTCCCAAAGCGGCAGCCATCGACGCGATGAGGCAGCGAGTGGCTTGGATCACCGCTTCAGGACGGAGGTCGCCACGATGCGGGTCCTTTGCGCCCGCCATCAGCACCACCCATCGGAGCCGGTCGGTGACCGACAGCGAACGCGGCGGGGAGAGCGGGTGCGGTTGCCATGAGCCTGGAGTGGCATGTCCATCGCTCCCCCAGAGCAGTTCTGCGACCTCCTCGTAGCTCGCCGATCCGGCGAGGTCGCACGCCGGGCACCCCCGGTAGATGGGTCCGGCCTCGCCGATCTGGGTCACCGCCGTGAGCACCGTGGCGACCTTCGCCGCCGTCGTGCGTCCCTCGCGCGAGCGACGAGCAAGGGCCTCGACATCTTCGGCGGCGAACAAGCGTCGCCGGGGGTCGCCGGAGGGGTGGGACTCGATGAGGCCGCGGCTTACGTACGCATACAGGGTCGGCAACTTGACGCCGAGTCGGCGCGCTGCCTGCTCGCTGACCAACATCCCAGCCATTGCCTTTGGAACCGTAGTGCATTGACTAGATCAACGTTTACAGCGATGAAGATCGGGCGCATCATGGGTTCATGCGCACGTTGGTTCGCGACCTCATGTCCGCCCCCGCCCTCACCTGTGACGACCGCGCCTCACTCGCCAGCGCGGCGCGTTCGATGGACGACGCGCAGATCGGGTCGCTGGTCGTGATCCAAGACGACAAGGTCGTCGGCATCATCACCGAACGTGACCTTTTGCGCGCCGCAGCGGTCGGCGCCGACCCCGGCGAGGGCGTGTCAGGGTGGATGACGTCGCATCCAGACGTTCTGTCGCCCGACGAACAGGTCGACGCGGCATGGATAAGCCTCACGCACCATCGCTATCGGCACCTTCCGGTCGTTGATGGAGACGCTCTCGTCGGCGTGGTCTCGATGCGTGACCTGCTGCGCATCGCGCGACTACGCCCACCCGAGGAAGCAGGGATCGAGGTACCTCCCGGGCTCGAAGGCGTGGTGGTGGCCGAGACGACGCTTGGCGACGTCCGAGGCGAGGAGGGCTTCTTTCACTACCGGCAGTACTCGGCCGTCGACCTCGCCCGGAGGCGCAGCCTGGAAGACGTGTGGTACCTCATGTTCTTCGGCGAGCTACCCGATCGGCAGACGAGCCAACGCTTTTGCTCCGAGCTCGCCGGGCTTCGGGAGCTTCCTCCGCGGCTCCGCGCGGAGCTACCTGCCTTCGCGGCCGCTGGCGAGCCGCTTGACGTCCTACGCAGCGCTGTCTCCGTGCTCGGTGCCGAGGTCCATTGGCGTCCCACCCACGACATCGACCACGACGAACTGGTTGCCCAAGGTCTCCGGCTCTGTTCGGTGGTACCAACGATCTTGGCCGCGGCGTGGAACATCCGACGGGGTGCCCCGGTCGTCGAACCTCGATCCGATCTCGGGGCGAGCGAGAACTACCTCTGGATGCTCGACGGGGTAGAACCGACCCCCGCACACAGCCGAGCCATCGAGCAGTACCAGATGCTCACCATCGATCACGGGTTCAACGCATCGACCTTCACCGCTCGGGTGATCGCCTCGACGGGGGCGGATCTCGCCGCCGCAATCTGCGGCGCCATCGGCGCCCTGTCGGGTCCCCTGCACGGAGGAGCACCGTCTCGCGCACTGGCGATGCTCGACGACATCGGGACACCGGAGCACGCGGAGTCGTGGTTACGAGCTGCGGTCGAGCGCGGTGACCGCATCATGGGATTCGGTCACCGCGTCTACAAGACAGACGACCCTCGATCTCTCTTCCTCCGCGACGTCGCCCGATCACTCGGTGGTCCCCTCGTAGAGTTCGCCACGCAGGTCGAGACAACGGCTGTCCGTGTACTGGCCGACATGAAGCCGGGGAGACGCCTGTACACGAACGTGGAGTTCTACGCCGGAGTCGTGATGAACTCCTGCGGCATCTCCCGTGAGATGTTCACTCCGACGTTCGCTGTAGGACGGGCGATCGGATGGGCCGCTCACGTCTTGGAGCAAGCGACCCACAATCGGCTCATCAGGCCGGCGGCACGCTACAACGGTCTTCCGCCGCCCGCCCCGGTTCCGGTCGCCGGCTAGGAGCCGCCCTATCACGCTGGCCGAGCTGAATCTTCGGCACGCCGACGATCACGCTGTGGTTGAAACCGTGCCACACCAAAGGCTGATGATCGGGCCTCACGCCGCGCTCGATCGTGCCCAGCCCGGCGCTCTCTCGCCTCGCGGTGGGGCGAGGAGGTGCCGGAGCGGACCGCCCCGGCGGTCCTAGCGGCGCTTCTTCGCGTAGGAGAAGCTGACGCTTGGGTTCACGTGGCTCGTCCCGTAGCCGGTCGCGAGGCTCTCGATCGTCACGACCCGGATGTCCACCCTCGAGCCCGCAACGCCGGCCGGGGCTTTTGCTTGCACCTCGTAGGTGTTCCCGGACTCGAAGAATGCCGGCTGGCTGAAGCTCGTCGAGCGCTTGGTCCCGAAGTAGACGGCTTGAACGAAGCCGAGGTTGTAGCCCGAGATGGTGACCGTAGTACCCGCCGTGCCCGATCTCGGCGTCGAGGCGGTGAGCGCAGGGTTGCCGGGGAGGTAATAGGTGTAGCTCTGGCTCGAGAGCGCCGAGCAGCCCGACGCCCCGCATACCTCGACGGCGTACACCCCCGTAATCGCGGCAGGGGTCGTGATGGTGATCGCCGTGTCCGACGCCGAGTCGAAAACGTACTGGGTGGTCGGGAAGCCGTACTTCAAGTCGATGAGAGAGACGACGAAGGAGTCGTCGAAGCCACTCCCGTCGATCGTGAGAGTCGTTCCGCCGCTCGTAGAGCCGGCGAGGTACTTCGTCCCTGGCACGTGCAGGCTCTTGACGACAGGGGTCGGCGCATAGGTGACGGCGACGCTGTTGGAGGGCGCCGCGGTCGCAAGTCCCGCGACGTTGTTCTGGCTGCCGTAGGTCTGCACCCAGATCGGCACCGACGCCTCGCTCGAGGTTGCCGGTATGGCGTTGAGAAGGAAGGTGACCGAGGTCGAGCTCACCGAGAGAAGGGCTCCGTCGATGGCGCTGTCGTTCAGGTAGCTCCCGACGTCGATCCATCCGAAGCCCAGGTACCCTAGGCCGGTCCCGGTGATCGTCGCCTCGGTGTCGCCCGCCTCGCTCGCGACGCTGGCCCCCCCAGCAAGGGTTATCGCCGAGATCGTGGGCGGCGGCTCGTAGTCGAACTCGGTCGCCGCCGGGTAGAGGCCGGCGACCGATGTCGCAGTGGCGAGCGCGCCGCTGAATTCGGGCGCGATCGTCGCCTCTGCGCTCGTCGTACCGTCTGTGAGGGCGACCTGCACCTGGGACTGGCAGACGCCCGTCGTCTCGTCGTCACCCGACACGCAAAGGGCGTTCGGGGGCTCGGGGGGCGTAACGGCGGTGATCGTGCTGTCGTTCACGACGCTGAAGCTCGTCGCCGGGCTGCCGCCGAAGGTCACGCTCTTGGCGTTGGTGAAGCCCGAGCCGTAGATCGTCACGGCGTTGCCGCCCGCCGACAACCCTGCCGCCGGCGAGACGCCGTCGACGACCGGCGTTGCGCCCGTGGCACCTGGCCCCGAGTTGTACAGCACGATGGTCGACTGGGCGCCCGGCGCGCTCGTCGCCCCGCCGACAAGGGTCACTGTCACGTCGTAGGTGCCGCTCCCGTCGAAGGCCCCGCCGTTTCCTGTCTCGGCTGCGAAGAGCTGGCTCGGGACCGTGACCGAGATCGACGTGGCGCTCGCCACGCTATAGGGGACGGCGACGTTCCCGATGCTGACGGCGGCGACGTCGGAGGTGCCGCCGACCTCGAAGTTGGTCCCGGTGATCGTGAGTGCCTGCGCTCCGCCGGCAACGGCGCTCGAGGAGAGTGCTGCCGGGCTGACACCGGTCACCGTCGGGGCCGCGGTCGCCGGGGCGGCGCACAGGTAGTAGGCAAGGCCCTTCGTCCCGCCCGGGCCGGTCACTCTCGGGCTGCCGAGACCGGTCGCCATGTCGTAGCCCGGAGTTGCCGGGTAAAGGCCCGCCGCGGCGCCGAAGTTGTCGTTGTTGCCGATCTTCACGTCGTTGAAGGACGCCGCGTACTCAGAGGGCACCGAGGCGATGGCGTAGAGCTTCGGGGAGATGAAACCCGCTCCGCCCTCCGCCGAACAGCTCGGCGTCGAGTTGACGTCGGCGAGGATCGCCCCCCACGTCGGGCTCGCGAGGGAGGTGCCCCCGTAGACGTTCCAGCCGCCCTGGATGAAGACGGGGAAGCCGCCCGTGTTGGGCGACCCCTGCGCCGAGACGTCGGGGACCTCCCGGCAATCGACACCTGAGTAGTAATCGAGGCAGAAGTTGTCGCCGTTCACGGCCTCGGCGCCGCTCACGATCGCGGAATTGTTGATCCCCGGCACCTTGGATGCAGCCTGCCAGGCGGGCTCTGGCCAGATCGCCGAGATGCCACCACCGCCAGAGCCCCCGGCAGTGCCGTCGTTCCATACTTCTTCTTGGGGCGGGTCCGTCGCGGCTGTTATGGCCGTGCCGCCGACCGCCGTCACGTATGGCTGGGAGGCAGGGTCGCTGTCGGAGAGGATCGGTGAGACCGGCTCGCCGCTGTCGGACGAGCAGGTGTCAGAGCCGTTGTCGGCTGACGAGGCAAAGACGGTCTTTCCCATCGCGGCTGCCTCTTCGAAGAGGTAATTCTCCGTCTCGAGGTACCCGGGCTCCAAGGCGACCGCCTCCGCCTCACACTCGCCGTAGGAGATCGACTCGACCTTGGCGCTCGACGCAGTCATGGAGGCGATGTCGTCAAGGAAGCCGGAGTTCGTGTCTGGAGCCTCGTAGACGTCGACGGCAGCCTTTGGCGCGTAGGCGTTCGCCGCCTCGACATCGAGCTCTGTCTCGACAGAGCCGCCCCCTCCGTTGCCCGGCTCCGCCCCGCCGTCGATGTTCGTGAAGGTGTCCTTGGCGACGATCGCCGAGCCGGCGGCCGTGCCGTAGTAGCACTTGTCGAAGGTGGCGATGTCTGTCGGCGAGAAGCCGAAGAGGTCGAGGATGTCGATCGTCTGGCCTGCGCCGAAGTCGCCCGAGGCATAGAGCGGGTCGAGCCCGTAGGCATAGGCCACCTGGTTGGCGGTGAGCGAGCTGGCTCGGGTGGCGATCGCGGAAGCGGCCGCGCAAGGTGCGGCCGCGCCCGCCGGCGGGTTGACCCTGGGGGCCCTCGTCCTCGGCGCCGAAGCGGCGATCTTTGTCGAGCGCTTGATTGGGATGCCTATAGGGACGACGAGGTCGTTGAGGCCGACGACGGCGCGGACGCTTCCAGCGATGCTGGCCGGCATCTCTACGGCGCTCGTGTTCGCAAAGACCCTGCGGCCGGACGCGAGGCGGTAATTCTCGATACCGGTGTGGAAGGCGGCCCGCACAGCGTCGACTGTGCCGGAAAAGCCGACGAGCAGGCGGTTCGTCGAGACCTTCGTCACCTCGAGACCACCGGCTCTGAGGGAGTGCTCGACGGCCCGTACCGTCGAGATGCTCGGGGCGAATTCCGCCTCGATGCTGGCCGGGCTCAAGTAGTGGCCGTAGAAGAGCGAGCCCGGCTTTGCGACCGAGGCCGCGTACGACGCCAGCAGGGCGGCGTTTCGCGGCTTGAGGGCAACGTCACCCGCGATGGGCGCCGTCGCTCGTGTCGGTCCGAGTGTCGTGGCGCTCGTGGGAAGAGCCGGTCGGGCGGCGACCCTGACGTTGGTCACGCGGGTGCTCGCCACCGCGGCTCCCGCCGGTGAGCTCGTCGCGAGAAGGCCGAGCGAGAGGCTCGCGACGCTGAGCACGGCAGCCGAGACGCCGGCCGCCGTCTTTGTGTGTCTGCCGCTGGAGCATCTTGTCCTGCTTGTCGCGGAACCACCAAAGAACCTCATCGTTCGGGCCTCCCCTTCTCGTCTTGGCGGCCGACGCTACAGTCACGAGCGAAGCGCCGCCAGGAGCCTCGATCGGGTAGCCGTACTTGAGATCCAAGAAAGCGACGACTGAGGTGTCCTCGAAGCCGCTCCCCTCGATCGTGCGAGCCGCCGCCGGTCGGACCTGTGACTAGGACCTCCCATTCACCTGCGGGCTCTGTATCTCCGGCGTCGACGCGAAGCCGGCGTCGACGCTGTTGGACGGTGCCACGCCAGTGAGGCCGGTGAGTGTTGGGGCCGCCGTAGGTCTGCACCCAGATCTACACCTTCTCCTCGCTCGGGGTCGGCTAGATGGAGATTCGCCTTTATGTCCACCTGGGTCATCGGGGCGATCGAGGTCACGACCGCCTTTCCGTCTTTCGACACGAGGTCGAGGAGCGGGGCGATCAGGTGCCCCTCGCCGACGTCCACGGTGAGGATCGCCTCGTCGGCCATCTGGCCCCAGGCGATCTCGATGACTAGGGCAGCGGCGACTTCCGTCTCGTGCGGTGTGGGTGGCGTCGAAGGCGCGTGCCTGTTCCTGCTTGAAGGGGAGCGGGTCGACCGCGACGATCCACTTCGCGCCGGCAAGCCCCACCAAATCGCTGCGCTCGAACTGGCTCGTAGAAAAGCAGGTCGAACGGCGGGTGGTAGCTGACGTCGGCGATCTTGCCGTCGCGCACCTCGATGCGCTTGAAGACGGCTTGGTTGAACCGACGGCGGGTGGGGCCGGAGGCTCGGGCGTAGGCCTTGGCGCAGTTGATGGCGAAGCGCATGGCGCTCTCGAGGATCTACTGTCACTCGGCCAGGTGGCCGTCGACCGCGGCGAGGCGTTCCTTGGCGGTGCGGACGTCGTCGGCGATGAGCCGGCGGTCGAGGCGGCACCCGTGTCAGGGAGGGGACCGACGATTGGGGCGCCTGTCCTACCCCTGTGCTACTACGTCCTGCGTGCCTCTCCGAAAGAAGCGTTCGCTTTCCATCCCTCCCGATCTCGATGCTTCCATCGAGGAAGCGGCCAAGGCGGCCGGGACCACCTACAGCGGGTGGCTGGCTGCGACGGCACGAAAGGAGCTGACCCTGCGCGGCGGGCTGGCCGCCGTTGCCGCGTACGAACGAGCCGAAGGCGAGTTCAGCGAGGACGAGATCGCCGAGTCTGAGACCTGGGCCCAAGAGGCCCTTGCTCGGGGCCGGCGGAGCGGGACCAGGGCGCGTAGAACCGCCTGATGGGCGTGACCTACGACGCCGGCGCGCTGGTGGCCGCGGACCGCGGCGAGCGCCGGACCTGGGCTCGTCATCGAGCGCTCCTGCAACTACGACAGGTGCCGACCGTGCCAGCACCGGTCGTGGCCCAAGCCTGGCGGGGTGGAAGCCGCCCGGCGCGACTGTCACGTTTCCTCGTCGGGTGCACCGTGGAGCGACTCGACGACAGCCAGGCGCGGCGCGTGGGAGAGCTGCTTGCCAGGGCCGCACTCAGCGACATCGTGGACGGCACTGTCGTCGAAGGAGCTCTCCGGCTCAACGACCTCGTCATCAGCTCGGATCCCGGCGACCTCGGCTCGCTCTCCGCGGCGCTTCACCGCCATCTAGAAGTGGACCGACCCTCACCGGCGAGCACGTCGGAGAGCTCATCGGGGGAGCGTCATCTACCACGCGACGCGTGCATCTGAGGACCGCGCCCCTCGACGTCCCCGAGGTGCCGGTAGTGCCACGGGCGAAGTTCGCTCAATGCCAAGAACCCTCGGTTGACAACCTGAGCGCTGGCAGGGTGAGCGGTGAGCAGCCAACGTCCAGCGGTCGACGGAGCTCGCCCGCCTAGTCAGACGCCTCTCGCCCCGCCCTCGAGCGCACCGAGATCCCGATTGGCGTACTGATTGTGTTCCCACTCCTCGTTGAGCACGACGTGGAGGCACTGCAGGACCGTGTGTGGTTCCCGCGGATGGCCCGCGGGGTCCGGCGGGACGCAGACGCGCTCAAGCTCGCCCGGCGTGAGTGCATCAATCGTCTCCCGTACTGCATCCATGCGCCCTCGGCGCACCTCGCACACCTCGGCGAGCGAGGGCTCGGCATGGGGATCGAGCCCGATCCCTTGCGGATCGGTCAGCCATGATCCGGCGACTCCCCAGGGGTGAAAGGGGCGGGACTGGTGCCGGACCA
>JBOGHY010000244.1:0-7345 GCA_050742375.1 Acidimicrobiales bacterium
CGCTGCGGTAGTGCAGATGGTCCTCGATGGCGGGGAGGTGGCGCCGCAGGAAGCGTCGGTCGACGCCGATCGAGTTGCCGGCGAGCGGCACCCCGTTCGGCTCGGGCGCGTGGGAGCGGATGAACTCTAGGGTGGCGGCGCCCGCCTCCTCGAGGGTGAGAGTCGAGGCCTCGATCTCTTTCAGAAGCCCGGAGCTCGTGTGCATGCGTCGGACCACCTCGTCCATCGCCGCCAGCTGCTCGGCGCTTGCCGAGACGACGAGATCGGGCCCTCTGTCGACGATGTTGAGGTCGTCGTCGGTCACGAGGGTGGCGATCTCGACGATGACGTGGTGCTCAGGCTCGAGCCCGGTCATCTCGAGGTCCATCCAGACGAGCACGCCGGAGGATCGTAACGAACCTATCGCCCCTCTGGGGACTCAACGGTGTCGTCCACTTCCCGCTCGCCGGCGGGAGCTTCAACTGGGCTTGGGCCGCCAACCTCGTTGTCTGGTTCGTCATCTTCGTCGGGGGCGCCGCATGGCGCTTCAGCCGCGATACCGCCCGGGTGTGAGGGCCCGGGGGCGCCGCGACGGAAGTAGGTTGCTCCGGTGCTGGAGGTCAAGGTGCTGCAGCTGGACCCCGGGCTGCCGCCTCCGGCGTGCGCCCGCGAGGGAGACGCCGGGGCGGATCTCCATGCGAGGGAGGCGGCGCACCTAGAGCCCGGCGGCGGACGCGCCGTCGTGCCGACCGGGATCTGCCTTGAGCTGCCCGAGGGACATGCCGCTCTAGTGGTTCCCCGAAGCGGGCTGGCGGCCCGCCACGGCATCGGCGTCGTCAATTCCCCGGGACTGATCGACCCGGGCTACCGCGGCGAGATCGCCGTCATACTGGTCAACACGGATCCCGCGACGGCCTACGACGTGGAGCGGGGCGACCGTGTCGCCCAGCTTGTGATCGTGAGGTTCGAGACCGCCGCCTACGTCCCCGCCGCGGCTCTCGCCGCAAGCGCCCGAGGCGCCGGCGGCTTCGGCCACTCGGGCCGCTGAGCCGGGGGGCGAGGAGGACTCGATGGAGCGCCTGAGCGGTCTCGACGCCATGTTCTTCTATCTCGAGACGCCGAGCTCCCACATGCACGTGACCGGCGTCTACGTGCTCGAGCCGGGCGAGTCGGGGCTCTCCTTCGACTCGGTGCGGGATCTCGTGCAGAGCCGCCTCGCCCTGGCGGCGCCCTTCCGCCGCCGCCTCGTCGAGGTCCCTTTGAAGCTCCACCATCCGGTCTGGGTCGAGGATCCGAATTTCGACCTCGACTACCACGTGCGCCGCGCCGCCCTGCCCACCCCGGGCGGGCCCGAGGAGCTGTCGGCCTACGTCGGCCAGGTGGTCGGCCTCCCTCTCGACCGGACGCGGCCCCTCTGGGAGCTCTATGTGGTCGAGGGTCTAGACGGCGGGCGCCTCGCCGTCGTCGGCAAGATCCACCACGCTGCCATCGACGGCGTCTCTGGAGCCGAGATCATGGCGACCCTGCTCGACCTCGAGCCTCACCCGCCCGAGCGGCTGGTGCTCGACACCTGGCGGCCAGAGGCGATCCCGAGTGACGCCGAGCTGATGGCGATGGCGCTCGCACTCCTCGCCGGTCATCCGATAAGGGCCGCCCGCACGGCCCAGCGCGTCGTCGAGTCGGTCCTACACGTGAGCGAGCACAACCGCACGGCGGGCGTCGTACCACCCCCGTCGCCCTTCAGCGCACCGCGGAGCCGGATCAACCAGGCGTTGACGGCGCATCGAAGAGTGGCTTTCGCCGAGATGTCGCTTGACGAGGTGAAGGCGGTGAAGAACCGGTTCGCCTGCAAGGTGAACGACGTCGTGCTGGCGCTCTGCGCCGGGGCGCTGCGGGCGCACCTTCTGCAGGAGGGCGACCTGCCCGAGGAGCCGCTCGTGGCGATGGTGCCCATCTCGGTGCGGACCGAGGAGGAGGCGGGAGCCCTCGGCAACAGGGTTTCCGCAATGCTCGTCTCACTCGCCACCGACATCGCCGATCCGGCCGAGCGCCTGTCGGCGATCGCGCAGGGCATGGCGGTGGCCAAGGCCCAGGAGGAGATGATCGGCGTCGACGTCCTCACCGACTGGACCGAGTTCACCTTCCCCGGGCTGATCGGGCGAGCCTCTCGCCTCGTCTCCTCCACTCGGGTCTTCGACCGCCTTCGGCCGGCCTTCAACGTGACGATCTCGAACGTGCCGGGGCCACCGTTCCCCCTTTATTTGGCCGGCAGCCGCCTCGTCACCATGTACCCGCTCGGGCCGGTGGCAGAGGGTGCCGGCCTCAACATCACGGTCATGAGCTACTGCGGCACGCTCTATTTCGGGTTGAACGCCTGCAGAGAGAGCGTCCCTGGTCTTTCGGACCTGTCGGGGATGCTGCACGAGTCCCTTGACGAGCTGGTCGCCCTCGCCAGTTCGCCTCCGACCGCGCACCCGAGACGTCTTCGCGCTCCTCGCCGTGTGCCGGGGGCGAGCGCCACCGCCACCGCCTCCCGGGCG
Source organism: Acidimicrobiales bacterium (assembly GCA_050742375.1). Taxonomy (GTDB): domain Bacteria; phylum Actinomycetota; class Acidimicrobiia; order Acidimicrobiales; family Bog-793; genus JAKATT01. Next base: position 2,520 of record JBOGHY010000244.1, read on the forward strand.
CCGGGGGCCGCCCGCAACACCGCTCGCCGCCCGGCTCGAAGCACCGCTCGCCGCACGCTCGACGTCGACGACGCCACGGCGTAGGATTGACTGTATGGTCAATCAAACCCCTGCTATGCCGAACGAGGCAGGCGCTGCCGGGGCCGGCGGTGACCTCGCCCCCGTAGATCCGAGGGCGCTCGAGGCTTCGCTCCGCTCCTTCGGTGAGAGCCGGATGCTGCCACGAGAGGCGTACGTGTCCGAGGAGGTCTTCTCCTGGGAGCAGCGACATTTCTTCGCCGGTGGGTGGATGTGCCTCGGCCGGAGCGAGGAGTACGCAAAGCCGGGAGACCAGGCGGCGCGCTCGGTGGGCCACTCCGGGGTCTTTCTCACCCGCGATCTCGAGGGTCGGCTGCACAGCTTTGCCAACGCCTGCCGCCACCGCGGCCACGAGCTGCTTCCCTGCGGCGAGAAGGTGAACCGGGAGATAGTGCTCTGCCCCTACCACGGCTGGTCCTACCGCCTGGGCGGAGCGCTCCGGCGGGCGCCCGGTTACGACGGCGGCGAGCTGGCGGGCTTCGACGCCGGCTCCTTTGGCCTCGTCGAGCTGCCCTGCGAGGAGTGGCACGGCTTCGTGTTCGTGGACGCCTCGGGCGAGGCGCCACCGCTGCCGGCGCATCTTGCCGGCCTCGAGGACATCTTTGCCCCCTATGAGACCGAGCGCCTCGTGACGCTCGGCCGCCACGGCTACGAAGTCGCCTCGAACTGGAAGATCCTCTCCGAGAACTACCAGGAGTGCTACCACTGCCCGGTCATCCACCCCGAGCTCTGTTCTGTCTCCCCGCCCGAGAGCGGGGAGGAGTACTACCACCCGGGGCTGGGCGCCTGGGTCGGGGGCTTCATGGACCTGCGGGAGGAGGCGGCCACGATGTCGCTCGACGGACGGAGCGGCGGGACGGTTCTTCGCGGGCTCGACGCCCGGCGCAGCCGCATCGTCGACTACATCGGCATCTTCCCAAACCTCTTGGTGAGCCTCCATCCCGACTTTGTCATGTCGCACGTCCTCACGCCGCTCTCGCCCGGGCGTACCTGGATCGAGTGCACGTGGGCCTTCTCGCCCGAGGACGCCGCGCGGCCAGGCTTCGACCCGTCCTTCGCCGTCGACTTCTGGGACGTGACGAACAAGGAGGACTGGCACGCCTGCGAGGGAGTCCAGCGGGGGCTCGCCTCCGAGCATGCGATCCCGGGCGTGCTCTCTGCCGCCGAGGATGGCGTCTACCAGTTCGTGACCATGGTGGCCCGTGGGTACGCCGGGCTGCCGGTAACCCCGGCGGCGCTCGTCGAAGGGTAGGTCGGAGCAGCTCCTCTTCTCAGCTGAGGCCGAGGTGCCGCTCGATCGCGGCGACTCGCGCCCGCAGGAAGTCGATCTCCGCCTCGACAGAGCGGGCTCGCTCGAGCTGGTGGCGCGCCCGGGAGGAGCGGAGCGCCCGGTCGAGCACGGCGCCGAGCGGGACGATGCGCTGGGGCCCGTGGAGGCCCGCGACCATGCGCGAAGGCACCTGCGCGCCGCGGTACCAGGAGCGCAGCGTGGAGAGCGAGACCCCCGCGGCGCCGGCAGCCTCGCTTAGGGTGACCCAGCCGTCCTCGACCGGCTCGGTCGCGAGCTCGACGAGCAGGTGATCCCAGTCAAGAGCCCGTCTGTCGGCACCGGCGCCCGTCCTGTCGGCGCTGGCACCGGTCCCGTCGGGACCGGCGTCGGTGTTGTGAGCTCCGCCGGCGCGGTCGTCGTCTGCCACGATGGCGAACCCTATCAAATAGCAGAGGATTGACAGGCTGGGTACCCTGAACCCATGTTCGAACGCTTCACCGACCGGGCCCGCCGCGTGCTCGTCGTCGCCCAGGACGAGGCTCGCCAGATGGGCCACCGCTTCATCGGGCCCGAGCACCTCCTGCTCGGGCTTTGTGAGGGGGAGGGGCTCGCCTCGACTGCGCTCGCAGAATGCGCGGTGGACGTTGCCGCCGTGCGGGCGAAGGTGGAGCAGCGGATCGAGTCGAGCCCGCAGGCCCGAATGCTCCACAAGGTGCCCTTCAGTCCCGAGGCGAAGAAGTCCCTCGAGCTGGCGTTGCGGACGGCCCTTCGTCTTGGCCACAACTACATCGGCACCGAGCACCTCTTCATGGGCCTGCGAGACGAGGCGAAGCGCCGGAGCGAGACCCTCGACGACCTTCTAGGGGTACCTGCGAGCAGCGTGCAGGACCGCCTCATGGAGCTGTTGCGCGGCGGCGGCGCCCCGACGGCGCCTCTTGCCCCGGCGATGCGCCTCGCGATGGACCTGGCCCGCCGATCGGCGGCCGGCCTCGCCCTGACGACTGGTCACCTCCTGTCGTCACTGGTCTCGATCGCCGACAGCCAGGCGGCTAAGGCCCTCGGTGCTCTTGGTGTGAGCGAGGAGGCGGTTGCCTCGGCGCTGGGCGAGATCGATGTCTCCACCACGAGCGACGCCACCGAGGCAGCCCAGGCGCTCTCCATCGTCGTCGGCGGGTCGACCAAGGTGATCGGCGATCCCGATATCGTCGGCGCCGTCATGAAGCTGACGGCCGACCAGCTGCGAGCAGTGCTGAGGCAGGCTCTCGACATAGAGCCTCGCGAGCTGGAGCGCTAAAGGCCCGCCATGGCAACGGTGAGTGTCCGTTACATAGTCCACGACGTCGACGCCGCCATCGCCTTTTACTGCGAGCACCTCGGCTTCGAAGAGGTCATGCACCCGGCTCCGGCCTTTGCCATGCTCTCCAGGGGAGATCTCCGGCTTGTGTTGAGCAGCCCCGGCGGAGGACCTGGTGGCGGCCAAGCCATGCCCGACGGCACCGTCCCAGAACCGGGCGGCTGGAACCGCTTCTCGATCGAGGTGGACGACCTCGACGCCACCGTGCACCGCCTGAGGTCGGCCGGGTCTCGCTTCCGTAACGACATCGTGACCGGTGTCGGCGGCAGGCAGATCCTGATAGAGGACCCGTCGGGCAATCCCGTCGAGCTCTTCGAGCCGACCCTTGCCGAGGCCCGCCTCGACGACCGCTGACCGGCTCGGGGCCCCCCATCGACGACCGCTGACCCGCGCCGCGCCTCCGCCCGACGACCGCTGACCGGCTCGGGGCCCCGCATCGACGACCGCTGACCCGCGCCGCGCCTCCGCCCGACGACGGGTCACGCGACAGGGAGCAACGGGAGACGCGAAACCCGACGAGCTCCGTGTCGCCGCGCAGATGGAAGCGGCGACGTCCTGGCCCAGCTCGTGTCGCGGTGGGCGGCGAGCTGGTGGCGGCGCCTGACAAGCCCGTTAGGGTCGTCAATGTGCTCCAATCCGAGCTCGAGAGCGCCCGGCGAGCGATAGAGGCGCTGCGGCTGTCGCACAACGCCCTCGAAGCTCGCGTCGAAAAGATGGACGCTGACGCCCTTGGGGCACCTTCCTACTGCTCCGACTGGAACTTGGGTCAGCTGCTGTCGCACCTCGGCTCGGGCGCCGAGATCGCCCTGCGCACCCTCGAACGAGCCCTAATCGGGCTCGCCCCGCTCGACCGCGAGGTCTACCCCACGATCTGGGACCGCTGGAACGCCCTGGCCGCCGGCGATCTCACTTACGAGCTCCTTGTGTGGGACCGCCGGCACGTCTCGGTGCTCGAGGGCTTGGACGACAGGACGGTCCAGGACCTGCATGTCGAGCTCTTCGGCCTGCAGCTCGATGTCGCAGGCCTCGTCTCCATGCGGCTCGGCGAGCACGCCTTCCACAGCTTCGACCTCGTCGCGCACGACAACGAGTCGGCCGAGCTCCTTGGTTCCTCGGTCGAGGTCCTCATCGACAGGGCGCCGACGATCGCCACACGCCTCGCCAAGCCGGGGGAGTCGCAGGAGACGAAGCTGATCGGCGTCCAAACGCAGGCGCCCGCACGCACAATGGTGCTGTCGCTCGGCGAGGCGGTCACGGTCACCGAGATCGACCCCCTGCCGGGTACGGCTCCGAGCGACAATCTCGAACTGCCCGCCGAGGCGTTCCTTCGCCTCCTCTACGGCAGGATGGACGAGGCGCACACGCCGGCGAGCCTGACGAAGAGCTCCGGCGTCGATCTCGACGAGCTCCGTCGGATCTTCCCCGGCCCCTGATCTCGCCGGGCGGCGGGCGCCCGGCGTATAGCGCTCGCGACAGCAAGCACCCGCGGGCCTGAACGTGGCCCACTCCCGGCGGTCAGGGCGCCCTTCGGTTCCAACGGCGGACGCGTTATTGGGCTACTCGCAAAGCGGGCTCATCCGCTGGACGCGATGCCAAGAAAGACGACAACCGCCCGGTTCAGGCGGACAACGTCGGCATCGGACAGCTCGCCGACGCGATCACCAAGCCTTGAACGCCGAACGGTCGTGATCTTGTCAATCATGAGGCGGCACGACTGACTCAATCCGTTCTCCGGCCCCGCCTCGACCTCCACCCGAAAGAGTGGCGCTTCGGTGGGGTCGGTCGTGAACGGGCATACCGTCACCGAGTCCGTGTCGAACCTGTCGTCTTCGAGGATGGCCGCCGGCCTGGGCTTGCCCGCGTAGTCGCGCCCGCCAGCGACGGTCCAGATCTCGCCTCGCCTCACTCCTCGTGCCAGCTCGACACCGAGTCGACGAAGGCCTGGTCGTCAGCACTGTGCTCGCTCGCAGCGACAGCTCTCGACTGGCGGTGTGCCTCTGCTCCGAAGCCCGGAGCGCGTACATCAGGCACCCAGATCTGCACAGGTCGCAGCCCTTGGGCGCGCAACCGAGCCCGGTGCTCGGCGACGCGTCGCTTCGATGCGGTTGTGGCGACCATCACGCC
>JBOGHY010000245.1:0-13819 GCA_050742375.1 Acidimicrobiales bacterium
AGGAAACGATCGTCCTCGTAGGTCCACGACGGAACCGGAAGCTCGTCGTGGTACGCCAGATGCTCGGCCAGCGCCCCGAGGAAGGCGTCGTAGCGTCGACTGCCGGTCGATTCGGGACGCTCCGAGAGGAGCTTCGGTCGAACTTCGATCGGCTCGTGGCGGTACTCCTCGATGAACTCGAGGATGATCCGCCGCCGACGGGCGTCCTCGGGCCTCTCGGTGATGCGGAGCGCCAGCTCGGCGAGCGTCATCGCCCTGTAGATCTGCGGTGCCGTCATCACCGCCGACACTAGGTCGCCGTCCCTCCACGGCCGGTCCGGCGCCGCTCCTTGAGGACAGGCCGCCGCCGGCCCGAAGTCAGCTGAGGGCGCCGAGCACGATCTTTGGGACCTGCCCGCCGCGGGGGGCTCCGTATCCGACCAGAAGCAGACGGGGCTGGGCGGAGCCGCGCCCGGCGCCCCGGCTCCCGCGCCTGGAGGTACCGGGATGGCCGCGGCCCTCGGCATGCTCGAGCGCCTCCTCCGGGCGGCCGTTGAGCGGGAGCGCGTGCCGCCGTCCGCCGAGGGTGAATTGGCACCAGGGCCCGCTCGGGCCGTTGCCGAAGCGAGGCCGGTCGTCGGGCGAGACGAGGACGACCGATGGGCGACCGCCGTCGAGGTCGCGGTAGGCGACCGAAGGGCCGAGCGTGCCGAGCAGGGGAAGCTCGGGTGCCTTCGTCACGAGGCGCGCGAGCAGGCGCCGCGCCGCCCGGCGCCTCGACGGGCCGAGGGACCGCGAGCCGGCAGGACTGACCGCCTCGGGACGGGAAGGGTCGGGCGGGCCTGGAACACCGCCGATGGTGAGCTCGACGAGCTCCAGAGGGCGGGCCATCGCCGGATCGGCCGGCTGTCCAGGGTCCTCGGGGGCGTAGGGGCGCACGTAGGCACCGGTATTCGTGTCGACCGCCACCCACTCGCGCCCCCCCACGAGCACGAGGCAGCAGAGCCTGTCTCCGGGCGCGGCGGCCCGAAGCGCCCCGGCGGTGAAGCCGCGGGCGGCGTGGACGGCGGGGCCCCGGCTCATGGCCGCCATCATGGCAGCCCCGCCGGGCGGCGGCACTCACCGGGCGAGGGCGGCTCGGAGCTCCACCTCGAGCGTCTCGGCGCTCGAGGCAGGGAGGCGGCACTCGCCGAAGCGGCACACAAAAGCCGCCCCCCCGGGTGCCTCCCGACCGGACAGGAGCGGGACGGCGGCCATCTCGGCGTCCCCCGCCCAGGCGACGACGACCCTGGGCTCGAAGGAGCGGGCGGCGACGGCCACGAGGTCGGCGCGCCCGCCGGTGACGGCGACGTCGACCGTCCCGCGCACGACGAGGTCGGCGGCGCCGAGGAGCTCCGGCACCGCCGTCGGCGCCCGCAGCAGGAGGGAGGCGCCAGAGGCGACGAGCCGTTCCGCCCCCCCTGCAAAAGCCCCTCCCCCCGACAACCCGCCGAGCCGTGCCAGCGCCCCCGCCGCCACGGAGGCCGCCGAGGGCGTGACGTTGTCGGCGAGCTCGCGTGGGCGCACGACGAGGGCGTCACCGTCGTCACCGGAGGTGTATAGGCCGCCCGAGAGCGGATCGGAGAAACGGGCAAGAAGCTGGTCGGCGAGCTCGCCCGCCCGGGCCAGCCAGCGCCACGAGCCGGTCAGCTCGGCGAGACGCACGAAGGCCTCGATCATCCAGGCACCGTCCGTCGAGTAGCCGAGCAGCTCGGGCTGTCCGCTCACGGGGAGGCTGCGCAGCACCCGCCCGTCGCCCACCCGCCTCAGCTGGGTGTGCAGGAGCTCGCCGATCTCTGCCGCTGCCTGTGCCCAGGAGGCCTCGCCCGTGACGAGGGCCGCCTCGGCGAGGGTGGCGACCATCATGGCGTTCCACTCGGCGAGCACCTTGGTGTCGAGGCCCGGGCGCACGCGCCGGGCGCGGGCGTCGAAGAGGAGTCGGCGGGCCTCTTCGATCTCGGCTGAACGGGTCGGATCGCCAAAGGGGGGGCGGCGCAGGATGGAGCGGCCTTCGAAGTTGCCGGCGGCGGCCACGCCCCAGAAGTCGCGGGCGGCAGGCCAGAGCTCGGGGCCGAGGACCGCCTCCATGTCGGCTGACTCCCAGAGGTAGAAGCGACCCTCTTCGCCCTCGGAGTCGGCGTCCTCGGCCGACGCCAGGCCGCCGCTCTCGAGACGCAGGTCGCGCAGCACGTAGGCGAGGATCTCAGAAAGGGTCTGGCAAAAGCGCCTCTCACCTGTGACCTGGAAGGCGTGCAGGTAGGCGCGAGCGAGGAGCGCCTGGTCGTAGAGCATCTTCTCGAAGTGCGGCACGAGCCACTGCGAGTCGACCGAGTAGCGGGCGAAGCCGAAGCCGACGTGGTCGTAGATGCCGCCGGCCGCCATCGCCTCGAGGGCGCGCAGCGCCACCTCGATGGGGCGGGGGGAGAGATCCTCACCGATGCCGGCGACGTGGGCCCTCAAGAGGAGGTCGATGAAGAGGGGTTGGGGGAACTTGGGCGCCGAGCCGAACCCGCCGAGGGCGGCGTCGTCGAGGGCGACGAGGCGCTCGCAGGCGTCGTGGACGGCGTCGTCCAAGAGTGCCGGCGTGAGCGCTACGGTCCTGGCCCTGCCGGTGCCGGCGCTCGTCAGGCCCTCGAGCGGGGGCGGCGCGCCCTGGCGCCCGGCGACCGCCTCCCGCAGCCGATCGGCTCGGGCGAGCACCTCGGGTCGGCGGTTCTCCCACAGATCGGCCACGGCCGAGAGCACCTGGCGGAAGGCGGGAGAGCCGTGGCGGGGAATGTCGGGAAAGTAGGTGCCGGCGAAGAAGGGGCGACCGTCGGGAGTGCAAAAGACGCTCATCGGCCATCCGCCCGAGCCGCTCTGGGCCTGGACGGCGTCCATATAGATGGCATCGACGTCGGGGCGCTCCTCCCGATCGACCTTGACGGCGACGACGGTCTCGTTCATGTGCTTGGCCGTGGCCGTGTCGGCGAAGGACTCATGCGCCATCACGTGGCACCAGTGGCAGGCCGAGTAGCCGATCGACAGGAAGAGGGGCCGGTCGAGCTCGGCCGCCCGGGCGAGCGCCTCCGGCCCGAAGGGGTACCAGTCGACCGGGTCGTGGGCGTGCTGGAGGAGGTAGGGACTGGAGGAGGCCGCCAGCCTGTTCTCACGGCCCTCGTCTGTGCCCACCCCAACGAATCTATGGTGTCGGGCCGTCGAGATACGCCGGAGCCGCCGCCGCCTTCGGCGGGCTGAGTCCTTTGGCCAGCCCTCTGAGCAGACGTCAGGGCTCCCCGATGCGTCGACGCGCGGCGATCGCCGCCTGGATCAGCCGGATCGTGCCTGTCCGCCGGCGGCCATCTTGGACTGGATGAAGGGGCGTCCGAGGGGTGCAGCTGCTACCACTGCCGCGACGAGGGCGATGACGGCACCCCAGTCCCAGCCCCACCTGACCCCGAAGAACGATGAGGGCTTGAAGAGGAACGCGATCACGGTGAGGACGAGATCGATGGCGGTGGCCACCAAGATGAGGGTCTCGTGGGGAAGCGGGAGCTTCATCGGCAAGGTGGCAAAGCCTGCACGGAGGGCGACGTAGATCACGAGCAGGATGGAGACGATGACTGCGATATAGAGGTAGCCGTGCACATCCAGCCCGCTCACCGTGCCAAGCGTGCCCGAGTAGCCGATGTCGCTGGTACCTACGCCCACGCGGAACCACGGGAGAAAGAACGAGATCAACAACACGAGGGAGGCGATCCCGGCGACCTTGTCGGCCTGGCTCAGACGGGCCATGTCGACCGAGTAGGCGCCCGCGGCCGGTACGGCTCCGCGCGGCGTGCTCGCAGTTGGCGGGGTGGGGAAAACAGATCCTGCGGCCGGCGCGGCGCCCGAGCTCTCAGATGAGCCCGAGCTCGAAGAGGCACCCGCTGGAACCGCGCGACTCGACAAGCTCGAGCCGCAGGCTGGACACGTCTCCGCATCACCCTCCACGTTGGCTTGACACACAGGGCAGGACATAGAGGTCTCCTCCATAAGTTTGCCGACCAATAAGGCAGGATAGCTCCCCGAGCGGCCCAAGTCCTGTAAAGCGGATCGGCACCCTGATGGCCTATGCGACTCCTCCACTGGTGGGCCACTGGCGCCCCGGGGCAGGCGCCGGCCCGATAGTCCACGGGGTCGTCACCGGCGCTCGTAGCGTTCGGCGACCTCCTTACTGCTGGTGCGGGGCTCCGCTCCGCAGCGCGTGGAGCGAATCTATGGTGTCGGGCCATGGAGCTACGCCTCGACGGCAAGACCGCGCTCGTCACCGGGTCCTCTAGAGGAATCGGGCTCGCCACCGCCGCCCGCCTCGCCGAGGCGGGGGCGAGGGTCATGCTCACCTCGCGCCGTCCCGAGGGACTCGAGGCGGCGGCCGCCACCATCGGCGCCGGGGCCGAAGTCGCCTTCTTCGCCGCCAACGCGGGCGATCCCGAGCAGGCCGCCGCCTGCGTGGCGGCGACGATCGAGCGTTTCGGCTCGGTCGACATCCTCGTCAACAACGCCGGCACGAGCCCGTACTTCGGGCCGCTCGCCGATCTCGACGTGCCAAGGGCCGAGAAGACCATCCAGGTCAACCAGACCGCCGTGCTCGTGTGGAGCCAGCTCTGCGTCCGGGAGTCGATGCGAAAGGGTGGGGGCAGCATCGTGAACGTGGCGTCGATAGGGGCGTTCGAGGTGGAGCCCACGATCGGCTGGTACAACGTGACGAAAGCCGCCGTCGTGCACCTCACGCGCCAGTTGGCGTCCGAGCTCGGTCCCGGGGTGAGGGTGAACGCCGTCGCCCCCGGGCTCGTGAAGACGCACCTCGCCCGCGCTCTGTGGGAGGCGGGGGAGGAGTCGATCGCCCGGCGCCTGCCGCTGCGGCGCCTCGGCGAGCCTGACGACGTCGCCAAGACTGTGCTGTTCCTTGTCTCGGACGCCGCCTCGTGGATGACGGGCACCACCCTCGTCGTCGACGGCGGCGCCATGGTGACCGCCGGCGGGGGCGTTAGCCCTTGAGCCTGAGCTGTTGCTCCCGACGCTCTTCCCTTCTGTTGCGGCGATAGGGACGCAGCCAGCACCTGATCGTGGCGTGGCACCAAGGGAAAGCACCCCTGCCGTGTGGTCTCCGAGTCGCGGGTGTCGTCGCCCTATGAGTGGAGGTGCCGCTTCGAGCCTGGGGCATTCGGGTCTCGCGTCGGCGTGCTCGGGACGCACGCTTTCCTGGCGAAGCCGGCGCCCATCTCGGCCTTCTCTCCGAACACTCGATCGGGCATCGACGCCTCGTACATGGCCCTCCCGATGATCGCTCCCTCGCAACCTGCACGCTCGAGCTCGCCGAGGTCCTGGGCCCCCCTGATGCCCCCCGCAGCCAGTACGGAAAGCCCCGACGCGCAGAGCCGGCCGACCAGGTCGAGGTCCGGCCCGGACATCGTCCCGTCACGGTCGATCGCCGTGCCCAGGATGCGATGGACACCCACTTCGCCACAGCGGCCAAGCGCTGCCTCGACGTTGACGGACGTCTGGCAGAGCCACCCCGCCACCGCCACGCGACCGTCGCGGACGTCCACCGCCACGACCAGACGGCTCTGCAGCTCGGCCACGAGTTCTTCGAGCAGGGCCCGCTCACCGAACGCCGCCGTGCCCACCACCACCCGGGCCGCACCGCGGTCGATGAGCTCGCTGGCAGCCTCGACCGAACGAACACCACCCGATACCTGAACCGGCACCGGTCCGGCCGCCTCGATGGCCCGGGCAACGACATCGACACGTACCCGGCCCGAACGAGCACCATCGAGGTCGACGACGTGGAGCAGTGGAGGGCCGGTGGCGATCAGGTCGCTCACGTATTCGGCAACCGGGAGCCTCGCCACGATCCGGTCGTAGCGACCGCGCTCGAGGCGCACAGCCTCATCGCCGAGCAGGTCGAGCGCCGGGATGACATCCATGATCTTGTTTTAGCATGATATCATGTCGCGTTATGGAGCTGTACCGCCAATGACAACGTCGGCCGCAGCGCCCGCCCCACATCCATGGCTGACCGAGCAGATCGACGACCTGCTGGGGACGATCGTGGCCTTGCGCGGTCGTGAGCAGGCTCGCAGCTTCTTCCGGGACCTCTGCACGATCGGGGAGCTGGAAGCGATGGCTCGGCGCTGGGAGGTGGTGCGTCTCGTCGACGCGGGCGAAGCGTACCTGGAGATATCCAAGCGGACGGGAGCCTCGACGGCGACGGTGACCAGGGTCGCGCACTGGCTCCGCCACGGCGAGGGCGGCTACGCGGCGGCCCTCCACAGGCGGAGGGCGCGGCCATCTACCACCTGACCGTCGCCATCCCCTCCAAGGGGCGGCTCTGCGAACCCGCGTGGGCACTGCTCGAGGATGCCGGTCTCGCTCCCGAGGAGCCGGGCGCTCAGGTACTTGCCGTCCATTGCCGCAGCGCTCCCGTCGACGTCCTGTTTGTCCGTGCTGCCGACGTCCCCGAGTACGTCCAGGACGGTGTCGTCGACTGCGGCATCACCGGGCTTGACCTGGTCCACGAGCGCGGCTCGGACGTGGAAGTGCTGCTGTACCTCGGCTTCGGCGCCTGCTCACTGCAGGCGGCCGTCCCGGCCGAGGACGGCGCCAACATGATCGCCGACCTCAGCGGGCGCCGGATCGCAACCTCGTTCCCCCGTCTGGCCACCGCGGCGCTGTCGGCCGAGGGGGTCACCGCCACCATGGTCCAGGTGGCGGGCTCGGTGGAGATCGCCCCGCGCCTCGGCCTCGCTGACGCGGTCGTCGACCTCGTTTCGAGCGGTAGCACCATGCGCACCAACGGTCTCCGTCCGATCGGAGAGCTGTTCTTGTCCGAGGCTGTGCTCATCGGCCGCCGCGACGCTTCCCGTGCCGGCGACTGTCGCAGTCTGAGCACGATGCTCGGAAGTGTCATCCAGGCTCGCGCCAGCCGGTACTTGATGTGCAATGCGCCGCTGAGCGTCGTCGATGAGATCGCCCGGATGCTGCCTACCCGCGGCGCGCCGAGCGTCATCCCTCTCACGGCTCCGGACACTGTCGCCCTGCACGCGCTCGTTCCAGCCGCAGGGGTGTGGGACCTGCTGCCGTCCCTCGAGCTCCTCGGGGCGACGTCGATCCTCATCCTTCCCGTTGAGCGGCTCCTCGCGTGACTGCACCCTCGGTCGCGGTGTGCGATTACGGTGCCGGCAACCGCCTGGGCAGCGATGTCACCGTAACCGCCGACCCCGGAACCATCCTTCGGAAACAGCTCGCCGTGCTCCCGGGCGTCGGGTCCGCGCGGTCTGCAATGACGGCGCTGCACCAGCGGGGCATCGACCGAGCCCTTCACGAACGCACTGCGACGGGCCGGCCCACGCTCGGCATCTGCCTCGGACTGCAGCTGGCGATGGAATGGAGCGACGAGGACGGCGGCGTCGAATGTCTCGGCATCCTGCCGGGCCGGATGAAGCGAATCGTGGCCGGACGCGTGCCGCGGATCGGCTGGGCGCGGGTCGAGGAATGGGGTGAGGCGTATTACTTCGCCCACTCGTATGCGGCATATACCTCCGCCGTGCTCGCCGTATCGGAGGGGCTGACCGCTGCGGCCGGCAACGGGGTGTTCACCGGCCTTCAGTTCCACCCCGAGAAGAGCGGTCCGGCAGGCGCGCGATTGCTGGCGCGATGCCTCATCGGCGACATGCCCGAGGTAACGGTCTGACATGCCGTACCCGCGGCTCATCGTCTGCCTTGACGTTGCCGGCGGTCGCGTCGTCAAGTGCGTGCGCTTCGAGAATCCCCGAGACGTCGGAGACCCCGTCGACCTGGCTGCTCAGTACTCTGCCGGGGGCGCCGACGAGCTCGTCTTCCTCGACATCGAGGCCACCCTGGAGAGACGTGGCGCCCTCCTCGACGTGGCGGCGCGGGTGGCCGACCACATCAGCCTGCCCTTCACCATCGGCGGCGGTGTGCGTTGTCTCGACGATGCTCTCGCCGTGATGAGCTCCGGGGCCGACCGGGTCTCCCTCAACACGGCCGCCCTCGCCGACCCTGGCCTGGTCACCGCGCTCGCCAACCGCTTTGGTTCACAGGCGGTCGTGGTCGCCATCGATGTCCGCGGAGGCCTTGTGCACACCCATGCCGGGACCCGCGCCACAGAGCGACGGGTGGTCAACTGGGCGCGCGAGTGCGAGGCGAGAGGAGCCGGCGAGATCCTCCTCACGTCGATCGACGCCGACGGAACCCGCGACGGCTACGACGTCGATTCCACCCGCGCTGTCGTCGACGCCACCAACATCCCCGTCATAGCCTCCGGCGGTGCCGGTAACGCCGCCCACGTCGCCGACATCCTGCGCATCGCCCCGGCTGCCCTCGTGGCCTCCATCGTGCACGACGATCCGGCGCGGCTGCCCGCTTTGCGCGCCGAGATCGAGACCTATGGCATCGGGCTGCGACCACTCGCGGAGCCGCCGGGGACCCGCCGTGCGTGACGAGATCGCTCGGCTGGCGCGACCGGCGGTGCTCGCTATCAAGCCGTACAGCTCGGCACGAAGGGAGAGCCCGCAGGAGGACGTGACCACATTCCTCGACGCCAACGAAAACCCGTTCCCCCCATATCCCGGAGACGACACCTGCCTTGATATGAACCGGTATCCGATGCCTCAGCCACCCGAGCTCGTAGCGCTGTTCTCAGCCCACTACGGCGTGGCAACCGAGCAGCTACTGGTCACGCGAGGCGCCGACGAGGCGATCGACCTGCTGGCGCGGGTCTTCTGTCATGAGGGCCGCGACGCTGTGATCATCACACCACCGACCTTTCCCATGTACGGCATGGCCGCACAGGTTCAGGGGGCATGGACGATCGAAGTGCCACTCCTCCACGAGCGCGAGGGCATACACAGGGACTGTGGTCTCGACGCCAACGCGATTCGGGTGGCGTGTGAGCGTCCCGGGGCCCCCAAGCTCGTCTTCATCTGCAGCCCGAACAACCCAACGGGTGGGCTGCTCGATGGTGATGTCGTCCTCAGCCTGTGCGACGGGCTTCTCGGACGGGCCCTCGTCGTGGTCGATGAGGCTTACCTCGACTTCTGCGGGCAGCCGAGCATGAGCACGCGCCTCCCTGAGCACCCCAACCTTGTGGTCCTGCGCACGCTCTCCAAGGGGTACTCACTCGCCGGCGAGCGCTGCGGCATCACGCTGGCGCACCCCGACGTCATCGAGCTCATGAGCCGCATCCTTGCGCCATATCCCATCCCGCGCTCGGTGATCACGACAGTGCTCAGAGCCATGACCTCCGGCGGTGTCACGAGCGCGCGCCACCACATCTTCGAGATGGTCGCTGAACGCGCCGCCCTGGCAGCTCATCTCGAGCTCCTGGAGGGCCCAGTTCGCGGCATCTTTCGCAGCGACGCCAACTTCGTTCTCGTCGAGCTGGCCGACCCCCGACTCCTGCTCACCATGATGGCGGCCCGGAACATAAAGATCCGCGATCGCAGCCCCGCGGGCGGAATCGAGGGCTGCGTACGCATCTCGGTGGGTACCCCCGACCAGAACGTCGTGGTTCGTGATGTCTTCAGCGCCTACGCCGACCGCGCTATCCGAGCCGCGTCCACATGCTGAAAGTCCTCGACCTGCGCGCCGCTGCGGGCCGACCGGGCCGGGAGCGCATCGACAGGTTCGGTCGCGATCTGCCCCGCCCCACAGCCGCCACCGCCCCCCCCACCGAGGCGGTGGCGGCAATCCTCGCCGATGTCCGCGCGCGGGGTGACGCCGCGCTGCGGGAATACACCCGGCGCTTCGATGGAGCTGGTATCGACACCATCCGCGTGCCCGAGAGCGAGCTCGATGCAGCCGTGGCTGCGAGCCCGGCGGACCTGCTCGACGCGCTGGTGGTCGCCCGGGAGTCGATCACGGCCTTTCAGAGGTCCACCCTTCCCAAGGCCACCGACTACGAGCGCGCTGGCATCCGCATCCGCCAGCAGTGGCGACCTGTGGAGCGGGCTGGGTGCTACGTGCCCGGAGGGCTGGCGGCATATCCCTCGTCGGTGCTGATGACCGCTATCCCGGCACTCGTCGCCGGGGTTGACGAGGTGGCCCTGTGCGCCCCGCCTCGCGCCGATGGACATGTGCCCGCATGCGTGCTCGCCGCCGCATCGATCGCCGGAGTGCGAGAGGTCTACCGGATCGGTGGCGTCCAGGCCATCGCCGCGCTCGCCTATGGTACCGCCTCTGTGCCTCGAGCGGACGTGATCGTGGGCGCAGGCAACATCCACGTGGCCACGGCCAAGCGGCTCGTCTCTGGTGTCGTGGGAGTTCCGTCATCTTTCGCGGGACCGTCCGAGGTCGTCGTCATTGCCGACGACACGACGCCTGTCGATCACGCCGCCATCGACGTGATCGTCCAGGCAGAACACGGTCCCGATGGGCTCGCCTGGTTGGTGACCTGGTCCGCCGGGGCCGCCGCCCGCATCAACGACCGGATCGGCGAGCTCGTTGCCACCTCTGCCCGGCGGGAGGCAATCGAGGCGACACTCCACGACGGCGGCTATGCCGTCATTGTCGACGATGCGGCGGCAGCCATGGACGTCGCCAACGCCATCGCACCCGAGCATCTGGAGCTGCTCATAGCCGACGCCGATTCGCTCATCCCACAGGTGCGTAACGCAGGCGCCGTGTTCGCGGGCATCAACTCTCCAGCCAGCGCCGGGGATTACATTGCCGGCCCGAGCCATGTCCTGCCCGTGTACGGCTCGGCACGCTTTGCCGGCGCCCTCGGCGTCTTCGACTTCCTTCGCGACCAGCACATCATCGAGTTGGACCGGGACGGGCTTGCGAGCGCGGCCCCTCATATCGTGGCCATTGCGACGGCGGAGGGTTTGGATGCCCACGCCCAGTCGGTGCTGATTCGCCAGTAGCAGAGTCTTGTTCGGCTCGCCACCAGCGGTTCGCAAGATCCTCGGGGGGTCACGCTCTGGGCTCTCGGGCTCTCGGGCTCTCGGGGCTCTCGTCAGCGGGAGCGGTGCCGCAACTCTTCCTCGATGTCGGCGATATCGACGCCACGCGCCCGCAGCAGCAGGAGCAGGTGGAAAAAGAGGTCGGCAGCCTCGCTCACGAAACGTTCGTCGGTCTCGCCCAGCGCCGCGATGACCGTCTCGACCGCCTCCTCGCCTACCTTCTGCGCCGCGAAGCCCACTCCCTTACCCAGGGTTCGCGCGACATAAGACTCCGCCGGATCGGCGCTCGCCCGCTCGTTGATCCTCCGCCACAGCCACGGTGCGAAGCAAGACGTGGTCCCGACATGACAGCTTGGTCCATCGGGACGCACCCCTATGAGCAGCGCATCACCGTCGCAATCGGGCTCGAGGCTCTCGACGTGGAGCACGTGGCCCGAGGTCTCCCCCTTGCGCCACAGACGCCCGCGCGACCGGCTGTAGAAATGCACCTCGCCGGTGTCCCGAGTGAGCCGCTCCGCCTCGGCATCCATGTAGCCGAGCATGAGCACGCGTTGGGTCCTGGCGTCCTGGACGACGGCAGCGCGAAGATCGGGGTTGGTCGCCTCAGACATGGGCTTTGCGGATGTAGCCGTGAGCCGAAGCCGTGTCACCGAGCGGAGGGCGAGCATCGGGGTGGCCGCGACGGAGCCGTTGCATCACCTCGACGATCTCGAGATGCAACCGGGGCGGAGCGGCGGCGATCTGGTAAGTGCCGTCGCGCCTGCCGTCGCGCACCGGACCCGCCGCGAGCGAGCGGCTGTCCAGTTGCAGGGGGGCTCCCTCGAGATCGCTCAGGGTCAGGCCCGCTCCCATCAAAGGCCCCAATAGCCCACAAAGGTCCGCAGCGGTGATGTCTGCCTCGACAAAGGCATCCACCGATCCACCTGCCGCTCGCATCGCCCCGACAGCGTTGAGGCCGGTGACGACCCTCGTGACCAGGCCGCTCAGAGCGGCAAATTGCAGAGAAGGCAGAGATTCGGTCCCGTCCAGATGGCGCGGGAACATGACCCCTGGCGCCGTGCATGCGATTGTCGCGTCTCCGAGTTTCCGCCCGTCGTGGGTTCGCGGGCGGACGGGCCTTCCATTGCAGAGCGTCGGTCCGCCCGGCGCACCTACCCAGAGATCGCTTTGCACCAGCTCCCCATCGCGAAAGCCGAGCTCGCGAACCGCACCGATCTCCGGCGTCGAACTGGTGATCGCCCCCACGGTGATCGCGAAAGTCCCACGAGCACGTCGTGGCACATCACAGACACCGGCGATCAGCTGTCGAATCGCCTCGCTGGTGCCGTCGATGGGATCGATGAGCCATATCCGGCGTGCGTCGGCAACAGGGCTGTGCTGGTTCTCCTCACCGATGACACCATCTCGTGGGAACGCGTGGCGGATCGCTGCCGCAATGGCGGCCTCGGCGTCGGCCTCCCCTTGGGTGGCAAGCTCCCGGCGAGCCTTGCGCAGATGCGCCAGCGCGGGGTGGTCACTGTCCAGAACGCCATCGATGCCCTGCTCAGACACACCGGATCGAAGCTCGTCACTTGCAGCCAGCTCATCGCGCAGGCGTCGGAACGCGGCGGCGAGAATGCGGAAGCCCGAATCGAGGAGGTCGACAACAAAGCTCTCGACCACCTAGAGCACACCCTTGGTGCTCGGCACGCCCCGCACGTGCGGGTCGACCTCCACAGCCGTGCGCAGTGCCCGAGCCAGCGCTTTGAACTGGGCCTCGACGACGTGGTGCGCATTGCGGCCGTAAGGAACCGTGATGTGCATGCAGACGGCTGCCTGGTTTGCAAAGGATTCGAAGATGTGACGGGTCATCGTGGTGTCGTAGTCGCCGATCATCGGGGAGATGCCGGCGGGTTCCGAGTGGACGAGGTAGGGACGCCCGGAGAGATCGACCGACACCACGGCGAGCGCTTCGTCCAGTGGAACAGACGCATTGCCAAAACGACGGATCCCCGTCTTGTCGCCGAGGGCGCGCCGGAAGGCCTCACCGAGCCCAAGGGCGGTGTCCTCGATCGTGTGGTGGAGGTCAAGGTGAAGGTCCCCCGCGGTCTCGACGCTGAGCTCGAAGAGCCCGTGCCGGGCCAGCGTCGCGAGCATGTGGTCGAAAAAGCTTGCTCCGGTCGACACCTCCGACCCGCCGGTCCCGTCGAGGTCGATCTCCACGAGGACTCTCGACTCCTTGGTCGTGCGTTCCACACGGCCAGTTCGGCCCATAGCTCAGTCTCCCTATCGATAGGCGACAGGCCATGATATGAGAGGTGCTCCTCTCAACCTCGAACGACGCCGGGTGCGGAGGTCTCACACCTCAGGCAATAGGGCTCCGCCATCGCTCTTGCCCAGGAGAGCGGCTGTCGGACTCGACACGATGGGTGCATGCAGGCCGCCTGGCCGAGCACTGCTACGGGTTCGCTCGGGTTCGTGTCGCGCCGGTCGTGGCGAACGGCCCTACGGTGCTCAGCGCCGACGATCGCTCCGACTCGTTCCGCGCGAAGGTGCTCGCCTTCTCTTGACCGTCTCCGCTCCGGGAGCGTGCCGCGGTGACTCGATATCATCGGCCCAGCCAGGCCGGGGCCGTCCCGACCCTCGAACCGCCGGAGGCTGAGCAGATGGGATCTACCGCGTCGAACGTCGAGTTGGGGCTCGAGCCGAGCGTCGAGAGTGGCCCGCTCGCCGAGCCGTTGACGCCCGAGGTCGGGGCAGACCCGACGGCCGGCCAGCCGCTCGCCGGCACGCCGCTCGCCGACGAGCCGGCTGGCTCCGCGCCGATCGAGGTGGGCTGCTCCGACCGGATCGACGAGAGCCGCGCCTACGAGCTT
>JBOGHY010000246.1:0-12663 GCA_050742375.1 Acidimicrobiales bacterium
ACAGTCGCACCCACAACAAACCGGCAGCGGCGCCGCGGCTCACCCAGCAGCGGAAGACGGCTCAGCTGAAAGCGGAACGCTGGCTCACCCACACCGGAACGGTGGCTCTCGCCGAGCGCAATATGCATAAACGTCGACATGAAGCAATTCTTTGAACGCGAACGCCCTGGTAAGCGCCGTGTCGACGTTTACGTCGACGTTTACGTAGACGCTTTCTTGCCAGTCGGTCGCCGCTCTTGGAGCGCGCCGAGTGGCTGTGCCCGCCGACATGGAGTCGAGGCGAGCCACCACCGGCTCACTACCATCTTCGGCCAGGTCAGCCGCCTGCGGCTGACCTGTGTGCTTCTTGCCGAGCACCGAGCTCGGACGCCGGCGACGACGCACGTCCCCACCGAGGAGGCCTCACCACCTGGTGAAACTGTGTGTCTACCCCCATGCCGCTCATCACCGGGGCGAAGCTCTCGATAGACCCGAGCGTCGGCCGATGCGGCTCAGGACCGAGACGCCTTCACCGACGCCCAGACCCAAGCCCACGCCGTCGCGGGGGACATCGCCTCGACTGGACCTTCGTCCAAGTCGCCTTCAAGGTCGCGGGGTCCGCCTACCCTGCCGCGTGTCGCCCAAGACCAATACGACGCCACCGCCATGTGTTGGTCGAGGAGGACGGGACGATTGTGGGCAGGGTCAATCTGACAGTGGTGGGCGACGGCTCGGCGGAGCTCGGATACCGGATCGCCGAACGAGCCGCCGGCCGGGGCCTGGCCGCCGCTGCTGTGCGACAGGTCTGAGCGCTCGCGGTCGCCGAGTATGGGTTGCGAGTGCTGCACGCGGAGGCGCGGGTCGAGAACGTGGTGTCCAGCACCGTCACTCGCACCAGGTTCGTCCCCGTTGGAGAGGTGACGCTGAGAGGCCGCCAAGGCATCAGGTATCGGCGGGAGCTAAGCCACCACCCGGTCGCCGGCCCGAGCTGCAGGTGCGGCTCCTACCAACTACATCTTGTGGCCGCGTAGTCACCGCGCGAGTCCTTTGGTGCATAAAAGGAAGAGAGCATGCCGCCTCGGGGACGCCGCAGTCGCCAGACGACCTCTTGGTTTGCGCCTGACTTCGCGATAGGGATCGGCTTCGGAATCAGACAGCATCCCCGGGTCTCCACAACCCGTGGAGGAGCATACCACCATGACCGATCCTTCTTGGGTTGGAAGCTTTGGAAGGAACCTACGCCCGTCGTCTATTTACACCGCGGATGGGACGGCACCCTCGACCGTGCGTGGCGAATAAGCCCGATTGAGCAAGTAGCCGAGGTAGTCGTCGATCAGTCCGAACTGATCTGCGCCTTCTCCCTCAAGTGCCCAGCATGAGCCGTCCCGAACAGGTCTAGGCGGAAGTTACGTCGACGAAACGGCATGTCGCTGGGTTGACCTGGGAGGTTGGTAGGGACGGCCAGTCATTGCTGACTACCCGAGCCGGAGCGGAACCGGGATGTCAATGAGCTCGAAGGCGCGGCGCTGGGTTTCGGTCGGTTCGGCGAGGCGCTCGAAGGTCACCGTGGTGCCCGGCACCTTGCAGGTATTTCGCGTCAGCGTCCCAAGGTGATCGAGCAGTCCTTGAAACGGCCGGACCTCCTGGCCATCACGCCGGCGGCGGGCCGCCGCCTTGGCCGAGGCCGATGCGGAGCGAACCGCCGGTGCCACAGGGTCTGCGCGCTCGGGCGGTGCCTCGTCTCTAAAGGTGAGCGGCGCCCAAGCCCTGCGCAGGTGCCAGACGAGATGCGCAGCGAGCAGGCAGATGAAGGCATGGGCGCGCACGCGGTCGGCGAGGCGGTGACGGATCGGGCGGATGTGGAGATCGACGCTCTTCATCGTCCAAAAGTCACGCTCGATGTTGGCGAGGCTCTTGTAGGTGGCGACAACCGCGTCGGGCGAGAGCGACTCGGCCGACTCAGAGGTGCGGATCACGTAGATCCCGTCGAGCGCGGCCTCGGCCTCGATCGCCTCGGTCCTTCGCGAGTAGGAGAAGGCTCCGTCGGTGATCTCGATCTCGAAGTGCTTCGCCATCTTGTGGCGGTTGAGTACCCGCCCCGCCCGTAGCCCGATCTTTCCGGGGTCACGCAGTCGCCCGGAACTGACGGCGGCAGCGACCTTTTCAAGGTCGTCCTCGGTGGCAACGAGAAGCGCCTCGCGCTTTCGGGCACGCTCGGCCGCAAGGAAGGGGTTCTTGCATGCCACGAGGCGCTCACCTTCGTAGTCGGGGTGGGCGATCTCGGCGAGGTTCACTTCATCGAACAGTGACTGCTGGATCGCTCCGTTCACGACGAGCGCCTTGATCTCGGCCGAGCGAAGCGCCGTCACCCACCCGAAGCCGCCGGCGTCTTTTAGAGCGGCGATGCGTGCCGATGTGATCATCCCCCGGTCGCCGACGAACAGGACCCGGCTGAGCCCGAAGCGGGCCTTGGTCGCCTCGACGATCTCGATGAAGCTCTTCGGGTCGGCGGTATTGCCGGGGAAGACCTCGATTGCGACGGGCAGGCCTTCTCTCGTCGCGACAACGCCGTACTCGATCTGGCGGCGTCCGCGCTTGCCGTCGCGGGAATGGCCGAAGGCAGCGAGCTCGTTGTGTGATCCCTCGACGAAAGAGGAGGAAAGGTCGTAGCAGACGAACGAGCCGTCTCCGAGGTAGCGGGACACGAGGGCGGTCTCGATCCGTTCCTTCTCGCCGAAGAGAAAGTCCATCGCCTCGTACAGCGCGTCGGTGTGCAGGCCTAGGAGGCCGAGGTCGACACCCATGGTGGTGTCGGAGAACCAGCTCGTGTAGGCGGCCTTCGATTGGGGCTCGAGCACCTGGGCACAGATGAGGCCGAGGGCGACGTCGCAGATCGGACTGGACGGGCCGAGCAGCGTCGAAAGGCCGAGACGACGCGCCATGCCCAACACCGCGGCCCCGTCACCGTGGCGGAGCGACCGGGTGATCGAGAACACGTCGGTGTCGGCGACGAGGTGCTCGCCATGTAGCACTCGCCGCACCGCCTCCAGGGCCTCGGGAGGCAGGTGGGAAAGGTTGGCCAGGGTCTCGTTCTTCACCTTGCCGTCCTTTCGGAAGGTCCGTCGCAACAGGTGCGTCTCGTAGACGGTCTCCTTGTAATGACGCCGAGTCGTGACCACATGCATCGCACCGCTATCTCGTCGTGGCATCGGTAAATACTACACTCTGACGACTCCCCAAGCAACCATTTAGTACCTACGTCACTGGTCCGTGGCAAGTCCGAACGTGCTACTCAGGGTGCAGATCGACCAGCTACGTAGACGTAACTTCCGTCTAAGCTGGGATGCGCCCACGGAGATGGACTATCGCACCTGTATTGATCGATGGGAAGAGGAAGAAGCTGTGGAGTACCCTGTGACCTAAAGCGGGGGCTGCCCGTAATCGGGACTCTGTCTGGCCAAGGGCGGTCCCTACCGCAATCCGTCGAGTAGAACAGAGATTGGAGCCCGGTAGGGAACACCCGCGAACGTGCGGATAGAGAGTAACGGCGGCGTTAACACGAGATCGCCGATACCGCCCTCTTTGGTCGCCCGCAGACCGGGCAGGGCTTGTGCTTCAGTGTGATCGAGCGATTGAAACCAAGATACCAATCACACCAATTGCCACGAGAGCTACACTGGCTGTGCCGGAACCGATAAGTCCCCAACCTACGCTTCCCGTGAGTTCCCCTACAACAATCCCTGCGACGGAGCACGACACCCCCTCAGCGACCAATATACCTGTCACAACTATCTTGGCATGAGTCCGAAAGAAGCGGTTCCAGTTTCGATGGAGCATCTCATAGGTAATATCGTCAGCGTGTGTCGGCAACGGCCTCTTCTTTCAAAAATACTTTGTGACGATCCAGACTGTCCCAGCAATTACTATTCCTCCAGCAAACACTAGGCCTCCAGATGCTACAATCGAAAAGACCGCTAACCCTCCCGCGACTTCTCCCGCGTCAATCGCTCCTGACACCGCTATTACGCCCTCAATACCTGTCCCAGCTATTCCAGAGCCGCCGATGGCGCCCCCAGCGATGATTCCACCTTCGATGAGAGCATTTGTCCCATTTTGGACACGCTCACAGCCGGCTCTTGAACACACGAGATGCGAGTTTGCAAGGATTGCCCGTTCAGCCCAGTAAAGCTCGCTCCGTCGTTCTTGTGTTGCTACCTCATCCAGTATAGATGCGTACTCACTATTCTCGGCTCGCTCGATTGCAAGCACCTGTCCAGGCGCTGCATTGCACGGATAGGAGTCGAGACCCAGCTGAGTCGGCGACGGCGGGATCACTCCGCCCCCCGGCATTGCGATACTGCCCGGATTGTTGTTGGCCCCACCGCAGTAGCCATTTGCGCCGCAGTACTTGAGGCCGCTCGGATCCACCCCGTTCACCGGGTCGTCCCCGGTGTAGGCGAAGGGCTGCCCCGTCTCTGCCACGGCCGGGTCGACGGAGAGGAACTGCCCCGTCTCCGGGTCGTAGAAGCGGTGGACGAGGTAGATCAGACCCGTGGGGTCTGTGTACCCACCGGCGAAGCCGACTGCGCTCTGCAGCCCGCTCGAAGAGACAGGTACTCCGTAGGCCGAGTATGTCGAAGTGCCTGCGACTGCTTCCGAGGCGTCGGTGAGCACTCTCGTAGAGCCGATGGCGTCCGTGAGGACGTAGTAGGTGCCAGAGGCACTCACCTGCTCGATGGGCGCACCGGTCGGCCCGTAGATGTAGTCGTTCGTGCCGTCGGAGAGAACCCCTGGGATCGAGGACGAGGTGTCCCAGGTGAAGTCCTCGGTAGTACCGAGCGGTTCACCCGAGGATGTAGTGGTCACCGACGTGCGGAGCCCGTCGCCGCTATAGGTGTAGCCGTACGAGCTTGCGCCAGAGGCCGCGAAGCCGTCTGTCTGCACCGGGAGATCCGAGTCGGTCGTAGAGTCGTTCCCGAGCCGCCCATTCGCATTCGAGCCGAAGCCTTCGATCGTGCCAGCACTTGTCAGCACGAGCGAATCGTAACCGCCCCCGGCGAGGCCGGCCGGGTCGGAGATTCCGCTCACCTGGACCAAGGTGTCCGAGTTCGTTTCCGTGCCGTTTCCGAGCTGGCCGTAGGTGTTCTGGCCGGTCGCCCAGAGGCTCCCGTCTGACATTTCGACAAGGAGCTGGAAGCCGCCTGCGGCGATGGCTCTCGCGACGACTCCGGAGATCTCGACTGGAACATCGGAGTTGGTCGTCTGACCGTCTCCCAGCTGGCCGTAGGAGTCGTCGCCGAAGGCCCAGACAGAGCCGTCGTCGCCGAGCACGGCCGAGAAGTAGGTGCCCGCCGTGATGCCGACAGCATCTGGGATGCCCTTGACCTGGACCGGGACGTCCGAAGCAGACGTCGTGGCGTCTCCGAGCTGGCCGTCGTCGTTGTAGCCCCAGGAGTACACGTTGCCGCCTTCGGTGATCGCAAGGACGTGGTAGCCGCCTGCTTGGACCTCGATCACCTGGCCCAGGTTGGCCACTTCGACCGGCGTGGTCACAGGGCTCGAGGAGGTGGAGCCGTTCCCGAGCTGGCCGTCGTAGTTCGATCCCCAGGCCCAGAGGCTCCCGTCGGCTTTGAGCGCAAGGACGAAGTCGTAGCCGGCGGTGATCTCCGTCACATCGGAGATGCCCGGCACCTCTATTGCAGTAGTCGAGGACGAAGGGCTCCCCTCACCGAAGACGCCTTGTGAGTTGTCCCCCCAGGCCCAGACGTCTCCCTTGGAGTCGAGGGCGACGGAGAACTCGTGGCCGGCTGCGACCTGGACTATGTCGGAGGGAAGGCCGTCTACTCCTACCGGAACGTAGTGGTCCTGTGTCGTGCCATCGCCGAGCTGGCCAGAGCCGTTGTAGCCGAAGGCGTAGACCGCCCCCGTTCCCTCTAGCCCGAGGGAGTGGTCCCAGCCAGATGCGACCTCTCCTCCGATGGCGTCGAAGTCGACGACCTCGACTGGGACATGGGAATCGAGATCGGTTCCGTCTCCGAGGCGTCCGTTCGCGTTCGAGCCGAAGGCATAGACCCGGCCGTCCTTTCCGAGCACGAGGGAGTCGTAGGCTCCTGCGGCCAGTCCAACCGGGTCGCTTACGCCCTCCACCTGGACGAAGGTGTCGGTGTTGGTTGTCTGGCCGTTCCCGAGCTGGCCGTAGGCGTCGTCACCGGCCGCCCACAGGGTCCCGTTCTCCTCCTCGACGAGGGAGTGAAAGCCCCCGGCGAGGATCGCCTTTGCGCTCACGCCGCTTAGCTCGACTGGGACATCAGAGCTCGTCGTCGTGCCGTCGCCCAACTGGCCGTAGGAGTTGTCGCCGAAGGTGTAAAGCTCTCCCTGCGAGCTGAGCGCCATCGAGCAGTAGACGCCAGCCGAGATCTCTTGGATCGAAGAAAGGCCGCTCACCTCGACAGGCACGTCGGAGCTGGTGGTGGTGCCGTTTCCGAGCTGGCCCGAGGCGTTGTAGCCGAAGGCGTAGACCGCGCCGGTTGCCGAGAGCGCGAGAGAGTGGTAGCCGCCTGCCGCGATGGACACGATCCCCGACAGCCCGTCTGCCTCGACTGGGGTCGTCACCAGATTGGACGTCGTCGTGCCGTCTCCGAGCTGGCCGTCGTAGTCCGAGCCCCAGCCGTACACTGTCCCACCGGCCGTGAGCGCAAGGGCAAAGTCGTAACCGGCAGAGATCTCGACTATGTCGGAGAGCCCTTGCACCTTCACCGGCACGGTCGAATATGCCGGGGAGGTCTCGCCGAGGGTTCCCCATTCATTCGATCCCCAGGCCCAGACGTTTCCCTTGGAGTCGAGCGCAAGTGAGAAGTCGTGCCCGGCCGCGACCTGGACGATGTCGGGGGGTAGGCCCTGAACACGCACAGGCACGTCGGAGTCGTTCGTCGTGCCGTTTCCGAGCTCGCCCGAGGCGTTCGCCCCGAAGGCGTAGACCTGTCCCGAGGATGAGAGCACGAGGCTGTGGCGAAAGCCCGAGGCGACCTCTCCCTGCTCGGAGCCGGGCGTCACAGAGGTGAGGTCTCCTGTCGCGTCGTAGCCGTACAGCGACTGCTGGCCGAGGAAGGGCGTCGAAGCGACGCGCTCGCCGTCTGCGTCGTAGGAGTACGCACTGCTCGTCGCGCCGTCTGTGCTCGAGGTGAGCTCGGACGCGTCGTTGTAGGACTGCACCGAGGATCCCGAGGTTGACAAGAGGTTCCCCGAGGCGTCGTAGCCGTACGGCCCACCGGCGCCAGTTGTGACGCGGGACTGCGAGTCGTAGGTGTAGGTGGGACTCGACGAGAGCGCTCCCGTGTCTGACTCCGAAGAGACGTCGCCATTGGGCTCGCGGCTGTAGACGATCTCCGCCAGGGGAGAGCTCGGCTCCGAGCTGGGCGCTATCTCGGTCGAGGCCATGTTGCCCGCCGGGTCGTAGCTCGAGGTCACGACATCCCCGTTCGGGTACGTCGTGGTGATGAGGTCACCGTTTCGGTCGTAAGAAAAGCTCGTCGTGTTGGAGTCGAAGTCCGTGAGCGAGGTGAGCTGGTCGGCGGCGTCGAAGCTGCGGGTGACGGCCCCCTTTCCCGGGTAGCCGATCGAGGTCTCGTTGCCGTCGACGTCGTATCCGTAGCTCACCGTCGCCCCGGCGCCGTTGGTCTCTTTGGTGAGCTCTCCGAAGGGGTCGTAGGCATAGCTCGAGGTCCCCGACGCGTCTGACATCTGCACGCGCTCTCCATCCGCGTCGTAGGTGTAGGCGACCGGATGGGTGGAGTCCGAATAGGTGTCTTTCGAGAGCAGGTCGTCTGGGGTGTAGGTGCTCGTCGTGGTTACGCCGTTTGGGTCCGTCGAGGAGACAAGGTCTCCCGACGGGTCATAGGACGTGGTCGTAGTGGCGCCACTCGGCGCGAAAGCACTCGCGGGGCTGGTCGTCGAGACGACCTCGCCGAGGCTGTCGTAGGAATAGGTCGTCTCATAAGAAGAGCCGGTCGCGTACGGAGCAGTCGCCGAGCACGAAGGCGTAGTCCCGGCGCTCCCGTCGGGGCTGACGACGGCGGTGTTGTCGCCGTTCGGATCGTAGCAGTAGATCGTCGTCGAGGAAGCGCTCGTCCCAGAGCCGGTGGTCTTAGAGGTGAGCTCCCCCGCGGCGTCGTAGGCGTAGGTCGTGACCTCGTCGGGGGCACCGGACTGAGTCGACGCCGGCGGCCCGCTCGCCGAAACGAGGCGCCCGCCCGCGTCGTATGTATATGTCGTCGTCTCGTAGCCCGACTCGCCCGCGGGGGCAGGCGTGGTCATGGACACCTTGTCTCCGAGCGCGTCGTAGGTATAGGTCGTCGCGTCGGTGCCAAGGCGGTCCCCGTATCCGGACGGATAGCTCGCCGGGCAGGACGCCTCCGTGAGCGAGCCGGCGTCAACGCCGATGGGCGGGACCACCTCGGTGAGGTTGCCATCGCCGTCGTAGCAGTAGAGCGTCGCGTCGCCGAGGGGATCGCTAGTCGTGGCGAGCTCATCGTCGGGGTCGTAGGCGTAGGTCGTCACATATCCCCGAGCATCGGTCATCGAGACCTCGTTGCCGTCTTGGTCGTAGCTATAGCTCGTCGTCCGGGGCGTGACGGTCGCCCCCGAGCCGCCGGCCTCGGTCGAAGAGGTCATCTCGCCGTCTAGGTCGTAGGTGTACGTCGTCGTGTAGTTTGCAGCGTTCGCGCCCGAAAGGTTCCCGTCAGGCGACGTAATGGAGGTCACTTCACCAGCAGGGTCGTAGGTACGGGTCGTCGCCGAGAGCTCGGTCTCGTTCCCGTCGGGCAGAGAAGACGAGGTGAGGTCTCCGGCTGTGTCGTAGGCGAGCTGGGTGACTGTGCCGCGGGGGTCGATCCTCGCACAGGCGAGCTCGGGCGACGGGGCGCTCGCAGCGCAGGTGTCGAGCGAGGTGCCGATCGTGGCCGACTCGCCGTCGTGGAGCTCGTAGGTCGTGACCGCGAGCTGGCCGCGTCGGAGCCGGGCGGGTACGCCCCTTCGGCCTGCCAGAGCTCGTTGCCCTTAGAGTCGTACTCGGTGTAGGTGACGTAAGCAGGAGGGACCGAAGCTGGCGGGCTGACCGTCGAGACCGGCACCGACACCGGGCCCGGCGGGCTCAGCTGCGAGCAGGTCTCAGCGGCGAGCGGCTCTGTCGAACAGGTCTGCTCGTCGAGCAAGTTGTAGGCGTAGGTCCAGGTGTTCCCGAGAGGGTTCGTCAGAGACACGAGGTTGCCGTCCTGGTCGTAGGCGTATGTTGTCGTGTCTCCATCCGGGTTCGTCACCGAATCATCGAGCAGGCTCGCCGGATCGGGGTTGTAGGTCCACGTCGAGGGGCTCGAGGTGCCATAGCCCACGGTCTTTTGCACGAGGACGTTGCCGCCATAGGCGTAGTTGGTCTCGTTGCCGTCGGGGTCCGTGACTATGACGTCCCCGCTGCCAGTCGTGGTGTCCATGCCCGAGTAGTCAAAGGTGGTGCTCCGCCCGAGGGGATCGACCTCGCTCAGAATGCGCCCAGAGGAGTCGTAGGTGAGCTCGAGTGACTTGCCGGCATCTGGACCGCCGAGCTGCGCGTTGGGAGAGGAGACGGAGACGAGGTCGTGTCGAAGGTCCGGGTCCGTGTCGGAGGAGTCGTAGCCATAGGTGGTGACACGGCCCATCGGATCAGTCGCAGAGATGAGGTCGCCCGCGGCAGAATAGGCATAGGTCCATGTGCGGCCCATCGGCCCAGTAACCGATGTCACCTGCCCCGAGGCGTTGGAGGCGATCACAATGGAACGTCCGCCGGCAGATGTCACCTCCTCGCAGGTGCTCGCGGCCGAGGGACACGACCCCTGCCCCGGTGCCGGGGCGTCGTAGTCGAAGCTCACGCTCGCGCCATTGGCGTCGGTGATCGAGACGAGCTCGCCTGCCGAGTTGAACGTGTAGGTCGTCTCGGGATGTGTGACGAAGGCGTAGGTCTCAGTCGATGAGTCGTAGCTGAGGCTCGCGAGCACCTCCGGGAGGGCGCAGTAGCCGCCCGCGACCACGTCCGGGGCGCTGCAGACGCCGTTCTGCTCGGGCGAGAAGGAGACCTCGGCCCCTGAGCCCTCGCTCACCACCAGGTTCGAGGTTCCGATCCCAGAAAGCGACATTTGCATGTTGTCGCTCCAGCCGTAGCCGAGCGGGCCGGGGCTCGAGGTGGACGCCTCGGCCTGGGCGAGGCCGGCGTCGTAGCTTCGTGTGAAGCTGAGAGGTGGCCCGAAGGTCGGCACCGAGATATCGGTGTGGGACTGATAGAAGTCGCCCGTGGCGACATCGACGGGGTCCTTCGTCTGGCCGGCGCACTGGCAGGTTCCTGGCGCGGCCGAGTTGTTGCCTCCGAACATGTAGCTCGGCGGCACACGGCCGCCTTCTGGGTAGAACAAAGAGCTCACGCCGCCGTTGTCGAGGACGATCGCCTCGCCGCCCGCCTCACCGACTGCGAAACAGGTGGAGGAGGGCTCACAGGACAGTCCACCCAGGCCGTTGTCGTCGTTCCCGAGGCCAGATGGAACGACGTTCTCGTCCCAGCTCTGCCCGCCGTCGGTGGTCGTCGTGATCGCGAGGTAGTAGCCAAGGGCGACGATGTGCGGCTTGACCTGGGTAAAGATGCGCCCGTGTGAGATCTCTCGCGACGAACTGAGAGGCCGAGCGTCGTCGGCAACCTCGATGTCACCGACGAGGCCGCAAGTGCTTGACGCGCTGCACATCACGCCGCTCACGTCCGAGATCGTGCTCGGCTTCGGCGCCTCGCTCCAGCTGTCGTCAGTCGCCGTCCCCGTATAGAGGTCATAGGGCCCGCCGGCAAGGCAGTAGCTCGTCGTCGGACATGAGATTCCGCCCGTACCGTCGCCGGGGCCGGAGACGAGCTCTGTTGTGTAGCTACTCCAGCTGTTCGAGGTCCAGGCGAACTCCCCTCCACCATCGGTCATGTCGCAGATCGCCGTAGTTACACAGGACATCGCGCTGAAGTCCGCAACCGACCCCCCGGGGAGCGAGATCGTGTTGGCGATTGACCAGGTTGCCCCGCCGTCGCCTGACGCGAGCACGTACTGGACGAGGTTGTCAGAGATGTCGTAGGAGACGGCGAAGCAGGTCGAACTGCCCGCCGCGCAGGCGATGGCGGTCACTTCGCCCACCCCCGAGGGCACCGCTACCGCCGCGAAGGCTTGGCCTGGTGAGGACTGGTAGAGAAGGGTGCCAGGAGAACCTTGCGACGAGCCACCGACCGCGGCGCAGGTACCTGATGAGCTGCAGGAGACGGCCGAAAGTGCCGGCGTTCCCTGCGGTAGCGAGTCGGGTGACCAGCTAGAGCCCCCGTTCGTCGTCTCGATGACGCCGCCGAGATCGCCCGAGCTCTCGCCGACAGCGACGCAGTGATCTGTCGCCGGACACGAGATGGCCACGAGCTGGACCAGGGCGGGTACGTAGGTGTCGGTCACCCAGGTCGTGCTGGTCCCGAGCCCGCCTCCGCTCGCAAGGGCGGGCGCGGCCGACAAGGCTGCTAGGGGCACGCCGAGGGCAGAGACGACGACGAGCGCGACGGCGCATGTCGCTGCCTTGCGAAGCACCGCTCTCCGATGAGCCGAGCGCGATCGCTCACCACCTGCTCGTGCGTGCTTTGAACCGGCCTTGGTGCTGTCCCAGGACGACGGCAACTGCGGAGAGAAGAGCCTCGACATCTCCGAACCTCACTCGTCTTGGCGGAGCCCGACACGCCACTTGCATGCCAGCCGCGCGTCGAAACCGTAAGCCTGTACCGGAGAGTGGTCAACACCCTTCGTACTCGCTCGCCCACGGAGAGCGTTCACATTCTGGATGAGCTGTCGGGCAGATGTCACGATGCGGAGGTGAACGCCCACTCTCTGCGTTCATACGCGGCGCTCGTCGGGCCGGCCGGCACCAGCAAGTCCCACGTTCTCGTCGCGCTCGGCCATGCCGCTGTCGAGGCTGGGCACCGGGTTCGCTACTTCAGCGCCGCCGAGCTCGTCGACACCCTGTACCGGGGGCTCGCCGACAACTCGGTCGGTCGGGTCATCGAGGGCGTCTTCCGAGCGGACTTCGTCCTCGTCGACCTATGCCGACACCGCGACTATCCCGACACGCGGCGGGAACGCCGGGCGGCGGGCGGTGAGCGGCTGGGGCTTGTCGGGATAGTTCCGGTGGCCTGAGCCTTCTGGGGTCGGGGCGGGTGTCCCTGGCGAAGGGAGGCAGTGAAGATGGCTGGAACGCGACGTCGACCGGGTCGGATGGGCCCGTTCATCGAGTCGTATCGGCAGGAGTTGCTCGGGCAGGGCTACACGCCGTTGACCGTGCGGGGCGTGCTGCAACACGTGGGGGCGCTGGGCCGGTGGATGGAGGCGAATGGCATCGAACCGGCGGATCTCAACGTTGAGGTGCTGGATTCATTCGTGGCGTTCCGCCACTCGTGCCGGTCGTTCGTGCGGACGACCCGAAGCATGGGGTCGTTGCTCGCGCACCTCCGAGATCTCGGAGTCGTCCACCCCGAGCCGGCTCCCGTCGTTCACCCGCTGATCGAGGCGTATCGGGCGTGGATGTTCGATGACCGTGGCTTGGCGCCGTTGAGGGTGCTCCGCTACGAGAAGCTCGCCGTTCGGTTCTTGGCGACGCTCG
>JBOGHY010000247.1:0-7822 GCA_050742375.1 Acidimicrobiales bacterium
GAGGAAGCTTCATGAAGTCACTCGTCGAACGCGCTTACGCGCGTCGTCGGGGCGAGGGGGAGGGCGATGAGGGCTTTACCCTGATCGAACTGCTTGTCGTCCTGCTTATCATCGGCATCCTGTTGGCAATCGCGATCCCGACGTTCCTGTCGGTGACCAAGGGCGCCAACAACACGGCGGCGCAGTCGAACCTTCAGACCGCGCTCACCGGTGCCGACACCTTCTACACCAATAGCAACCAGTCCTACACCGGGATCTGGTCCGGCACAGACGCGCAGGGCAATGCTGTCTCGGACCTCTCGGCTATCGACACCGGGCTCGTGTACGAGACGAGCGCCACGGCGTCTACCTCGACTCACGAGGTCAGTATCGATACCACTACACCTACTACTTTTGACGGTTCGGTGTTCGTCGCTGTCGACTACTCCCAGGGCACTAAGGACTGCTGGGGCGTGCTCGACATGAAGGCATCGAACGCTACAGGGGTGCTCGGTGAGAACAGTACGGGGACCTACTTCTTCGTCGAGCCCAACGCACCGACGGGCTCGTGCAAGGCCTCGAACTTCAGTGGGGCGACCCTGCCGACGGGGGCGAAAATCGGTAGCTCGTTCCCGACCGCCTGACGACCAGGCATTGGGGCCAAGGGCCAACTCGGCTTTGACCCAGAAGAGCTTGGGTGATCCCCGGTCCGGCATCGGGCCGGGGATCACCGCGTCGGGGTGCTGGCGGAACTGCCGGCCCCGGGAGACCGCCCCATCCGAATAGTGGCGGCCGGGCAAAGTCCCATAAGGAGATCCCATGAAGCTCGTTTCCTCCCGACTCTTTCTGCGGCGTGGTGGCGATCGCGGACCTGAGGAAGGTTTCACCCTCATAGAGCTACTCGTCGTCCTCCTCATAATCGGCATCCTGCTCGCCATCGCGATCCCGACCTTCTTATCGGCCACGAGTGGCGCCAGCAACACGTCGGCCGAGGCGAACCTGCAGACCACCATGACAGCAGCCGACACCTATTACACACACACCCAGCAGACCTACAGCGGGCTCGACGTCTATGCCGCCAACGGGAGCGTGTCGACCTTGACGCAAATCGCCACGGGGCTGCGTTACGTGAGCGGCAGCCCCTCCACCGGGATCGGCACCGTGAGCGTGGTCACGCCCGGGCCGGACGGGGCCGTCTTCATCGCCGTTGCCTGGGCTCCACAGCCGCATGACTGTTGGGGTGTATTGGACCTGAAGGCTCCTCAACGCACACCGGTAGACGGCATCAGCGCGACTGGGACCTACTTCTTCGTCGATCGCGACGTCCCGTCCAACACCTGCACCGCCTCGGCGTTCTCGGGCAGCTCGGTCGTCGGGACCAAGCCGGCCAGTTCCTACCCGGCGAGCTGATCGGACGTCGTCGACAACGCGCCGACGTGAGCCGGGTGACATCTTGGCGTGCCGTCGAGGTGAGGCTCGACGAAGGGCCGGCGTCCCTTGCCGATCATGGCCTCCCTCACCGGAGGTGACTGGCGCGGTCACGGCTGGCGACTACCCGTGCCCGCATGCCATCGCCGGGGGCTGTTGTGCCGGTCGACCAGATGTTCGAGCACGAGGCGCTCCTCGGTTACGGGCTTGTCAGGAGGGCAACGGAGTGCAGATCACCGAGCCAGCTCTCCGGCTGCGCTTCAATGGCGCGTATGCCGTTCGTGCCGGGACTATCCGATGATCCTCGTGATCCCCTCGACGAACTGTCCGTGCATCGACACGACGCTCTCGCGCGCAGTCGTGGCTATGCCCCCGCGCAGCGCCTCGTCGCGCAAGCGCTCGAGTCCGTGGACCCATTCGCGCACTCCGGCGCCGGGCGAGAGGAGCAGCCCGGTGCGACCCTCTTCCACCTGCTCCGGGATGCCGCCTACGCCGCTCGCCACGACCACGGCTCCGAGCGCCTGGGCGAGGACCACCGCGGCGCTCTGCGAGGCTCGCTCGTAAGGCAGGAGAACGGCGTCCGCCGAGGCCACTGTGGCCACGAGCTCGGCCGGCTCGAGAAATCGATCGACGACGGTTGCCGAAGCCGCCGAGGTGACGCCCGCAGGAGCGCCCTTGCCGACGAGCGCGAAGCGCCAACCGGGAACGCCTTCGGCTGCAAGGGCGTTCGCACTGGAAGTACCTTTGTAGCGGCGGTGGAGATGGCCGAAGTGAAGGGCGAGGAGACCATCGGTGGCGGGCACGACCGATTGAGCCTCTACGACCGGATCGCCTCGGTCAGTGACGAGGCCGAGCGGGAGAGGAAGTGGCAGAAGGCGATAGCCCGTCCGACCGGTCCGTTTCTCAAGCTCGGACGCGATGAAGCGGGAGTGTACGACCACCACGTCTGCGCTCCTCACCATGCGGGCCAGGAAAGCCGACGATCCGGGCGAGCTCCTGCCTGTGACCGCTTCGTGCGCAACGAGAACTGTCAGGCTGCCGCGCCGGCGCGCCGCTGCGATGAGCGGCAGCTCCAGCTGCGGCAGGACCGTGCCATGGAGCACGAGCGTCATCGGGCTGCGGTCGCGAAGAAGCCTGAGGGCGGTGCGAAGGATTGCGACGTGTGCTCCTACGGGGCCAGCGCCGCCGCCGACGGCCACCGAGCCCTTGACCGAGTGCGCCAGCTCTCGGCCCGCTCGCGTGACGAGGACGATCTCGCCGCCGTCGCTGCCGGCGCAGCCAACACCGCCGGTGCGCGAGAGCTCCCGGAACCAGGACTCGGCCGTATGGGCAAAGCCTCCCCTGCCAAGCCACTCCACCATCAACACCCCGGGCACGTCCGGACCCTAGGCGTTCCGGTTTGAAAGTGGCCGACTCACCGCTCGGAGCCGAGCGCCGTGTCGCCTACGGTGCCGGCGTACGCCTCTTGGGCAGGACGCTCGGTGCTCTCTTCTCACTGGTCGCCCTGCGCGAGGCGACGCGGTACTTCGGCCCGGTTCAGTGGGGCCCGATAACCGCCGCTCTTGCCTGGTTCGGGATCTTCTCGCTGCTCGGCACGCCGGGAGTGGCCATGCTGGCGATGCGCGAACTTGCCAAGCCCGATATAGATGTGCGTCGCACATTCGGGCGGTCGCTCGCCGCCACCTGCCTCGTCTCGATCGCCGCTCTGGTGCCAGCAGTCGTCATCGGGACTCCCATCTACGCGGGCAAAGGCACGACCCTCGAGATAATGCTCGTCATTGCAGCCGGAATCCCGGCGATGGCGCTCTTTATGACGAGCAGCGCCGCCCTCGCAGGCCGCGGCCGGAGCGACATCCGAGCCCTCCTCGACGTCGTCTCGAGCATCTTCCTCCTCGTAGCCACATTGGTGGTCGTCCATGCTCACCTGCGACAGCTCGGCTACGCGACCGCCTACCTTTGTTACCTCGCAGTCACGGCTGTCGTGGCTGTCGGGCTCACCTCGGTGCTCGTTCCGCCGCGGCTTGGTGGCTCGCATCGGCGCGTCTGGACGCAGCTGAGACAGTCGTTGCCGCTCGGCCAGTTCGACATCTTCGCCGCCGTCTACGCGCGTGCGGACAGCATCATGCTCTTCTTCATAAAGGGCAGCCGGCCGGTCGCGCTCTACGGCGTCGCCTTCCAGATCGTGACGTTTCTGTTCGTCACCCCAAGCCTGCTCTCGAACGCCCTCCTGCCTGACTACGTGTCGGCAGGTGGTGAGAGACGGCGTTTTCTCGCCCGGCGGGGTTTCGACGTGATGCTCACCTTGGCACTCCCGCTGCCGGTCTTTGGAGTTGTCTTCGGTCGCGCGCTCGTGGTCTGGATCGCGGGCAACCGGTTCGCGCCTGCTGGCACGCTCCTCGCCATCCTCAGCGGTGCTGCGCTCCTCGCCTTCCTGAGCGGCTACCTCTTCCAGATGGCGATCTTCTCGGGAGCAGAGAAGGGCTTGTGGCGGGCCGTCGCCGCCCTCACCGCTGTCAACATAGCCTCCAACGCTGTCGCCGTAACGCTTTGGAGCGCGACCGGGGCGGCGACCGCGATGATCCTGAGCGAGGCAGTCGGACTGGTCATATACTGGCGCATCTACCGGGCCTCACTTCCAAGCCCGCTCGGTCGCAGGTATCCGCTCTCGGTGCTGGTCGCCGCCTCCGCCTTTGCCGGGCTCTGTGCGGTGCTCAAAGCCGGGCTGCACCTGAGCAGCGGCAGCGGCGCGGGCATCCTTCCGCGTGGTGCGGTTCTCTTCGCCTTCTACCTCATTATTGTCGGCTTCGTTGCGGCCGTCGCTAGGCGTCTTTCGTCTCGCGTCTCGCGAACCCTTGTTGCGGACTGATGGCTGCCGACGTCGTGCCGTCATCTGTGCCTCGAGTGAGCATCGGGCTGCCCGTGCACAACGGCATGCCGCTCCTGCCGGAGGCTCTCGAGTCGCTCCTGGCCCAGGAGGTGGCCGAGCTCGAGATCATCGTCAGCGACAACGCCTCCGACGACGACACGGAGTCGTACTGCCGCACGGTGTCGGAGAAGGACACACGCGTCCGCTACTCGAGGAACACCGAGAATGTTGGTGCTGCGGCGAACTTCGGCCGGGCGCTCTCGTTGGCGAGGGCGCCCTACTTCGCCTGGGCTGCCCACGACGACCGGTACCACCCTGCCTTCATCTCTCGGTGTTTGGCTCGTCTCGAAGAATGCTGCGGGTCTGCCCTCTGCGTCCCGGCGCATCGCCGGCTCGACGAGCAGGGCCGGCTCGTCTCTGTGAGGGAGGAACCGCGGGGCCTCGCGTCGCTCGATCTCGAAACCCGTCTTCGTGCGTACCTGTGGCGACGAGGCTGGCTCACGATCTACGGGCTCTGGCG
This sequence comes from Acidimicrobiales bacterium, assembly GCA_050742375.1. Lineage (GTDB taxonomy): Bacteria > Actinomycetota > Acidimicrobiia > Acidimicrobiales > Bog-793 > JAKATT01. Next base: position 4,794 of record JBOGHY010000247.1, read on the forward strand.
TACCGACTTCCTCAATCGGATTGGCCCGCCTCCTCCGGTCTGGGGATGCGACGTGATCCTGGTCTGGAAGGCGCTCCTCCTTGCACCTGCCGAGGTCCTCTCGATGCCGCTCGCCGACTATCGGGTAGTCCGGGGAAAGAGCGCAGACTCGGTCATGCGCGGCATCACTGGGTCGGCGACGACGGTTCACTTCCCCCACTCGGGAATGGTCGCAAGCCTTCGCCAAGCCTCTCGCGAGGTGGCCCTGAGCGAGGCCGACACACGGATCGCCAATCACGTCCTTCGGAGTTGGGTTCTCACCCACCATTACAGAGAGCTGATCGCCACCGACTTCATCGAGGAGAGCCGCCGGCTCCGGGGACGGGGTTCGGCCGTGCGGGCGGCGGCCTCGCTCGTGCCGGCAGCACTGTTTGGGCCTCGCATGGCACTTCGCGGCGCCCGGCAAGCGGTCTCGGGTCAGTTGACGCGGCGCAAGTAGGATCGCTCGGGTGGCTCCGCGGCGCGACGTCGACACGATCCGGGCTGAGCGCAAGCCGGGCGATCCCCGAGCGATCGCCGAGCTGGCTGCGGATGCTGTGGCCAAGTCCGTCAACCGCGAGTGGATCCGGGTCGCCGCCCGCCTGGGCTACTCGTACAACTTCACCTGGCTCGGTGTTCCGATCATCCAGCACCCCGAAGACATAGTGGTTGTGCAGGAGCTGATCTGGAGGGCAAGGCCGGACCTCGTCATCGAGACGGGCATAGCGCACGGAGGCTCGCTCCTGTTGTCGGCGAGCATCCTGCGCCTCCTCGGCGGCGAGCGACAGGTTCTCGGCGTAGACGTGGACATCCGTGCCCACGCGCGGGAGACGCTGGTGACTCACCCGCTCGCCGGGTCGATCTCGACGATCGAGGGCGACTCCGTGTCACCGGAGGTCTTCGATCAGGTGGTTGCGGTTGCCCATCGCCACGCTGCCCGCCTCGCGATCCTCGACTCCAACCACACGGCCAGTCACGTGGCTGAGGAGATACGCCTCTATTCGGACCTCGTCACGGTCGGCTCGTACCTCGTCGTCATGGACACCCTCATCAAGGATCTTCCGCCCGAGTCGTCGGCTAACCGTCCCTGTGGACCGGACGACAACCCTTGGGTGGCGGTGGAGGCTTTTCTCGAGACAGATCGGCGATTCGTCCGACCGCCGGAGGTCAACGACAAGCTGTTCGCGAGCGTCGCGCCGGGCGGCTACCTGCTTCGCGTGGCCTAAGGCTCCAGGGCCCTAACGGGCGAACAGGCGACGGTCCCGGTGCGACCGGCACCATTCGACGGTTCCCGTGATGCCTTCTTGCAGTGTCGTCTCCTGTGCCCAGCCGGTCGATCGCAGCAACGTGTTGTCCGCCCAGATCTCGGTCGGAACGCTGGAGCGGTCGGGCTGTGGCTCTGCGCGCAGCAGGTCTCGGTGCCCTACCACCGCCGCCACAGTCTCTGCGATCTCCCACACAGTGACGGGCAAACCTGAACCGCAGTTCACCGGGCCGGTGAGGCCGCTCTCCGCGAGACGAACGAGCGCGGCCGCGACGTCGTCCACGTGGAGGAAGTCGCGCACGTGGTGCCCTGCGGTGATCGACGCCGGCTGGTCGTCGAGCAGCGACAGGATCACAGAGGGGACGAGTCGTGACGTCTTCTCGTAGGGTCCGTAGAGCCAGAAGAGCCGCGCCCAGACGGAGCTCATCGCGGTCGCCTCGGAGATGAGTGGCAGCACGCCCGCGACCGCCAGCTTGGAGGCGACGTAGGACGTGCCGGCGCTCGACACTGGGCTCCAGCTCGAGTCGAGCATCGATCCGTCTACCACGACCCACCAGGTGAGCATCGCCGAGGTCGCCGGTTCGGTATTTGTCGCGGTCGACTACTCGCAAGGGACCCGCGACTGCTGGGGCGTTGCCGACCTGAAGGCCAACTTCCCAATCGGGACTACGACTGCGGTTGACGGCCTCACGGCAACTGGTACGTGGTTCTTCGTCGACGCCAACGTTGCTTCGAGTACTTGCAAGGCCAGCGCTTTCGACACGGCCACCAAGGTAGGGTCCACGCCGCTCACCTCGTTCCCGTCCGCCTGACAGCTAGGCATCGGGGCCAAGGGCCAACTCGGCTTTGACCCAAAAGAGCTTGCGCGATCCCCGGTCCGACATCGGGCCGGGGATCACCGCGTCGGGGCGCTGGCAGGTGTGCCCGCCTCGGGAGACCGCCCCATCCGAATAGTGGCGGCCGGGCAAAGTCCCATAAGGAGATGTCATGAAGCTCGTTTCCTGCCAACTCCTCCGGCGGCGTGGTGACGATCGCGGGCATGAGGAAGGTTTCACCCTCATCGAACTGCTCGTCGTCCTCCTCATCATCGGCATCCTGCTCGCCATCGCGATCCCGACCTTCTTGTCGGCTGCGAGTGGTGCCGACAACACGGCGGCCGAGGCGAACCTGCAGACCACCTTGACGGCAGCCGACACCTATTACACACACGGCCAGCAGAGTTTCAGCGGGCTCGACGTCTATGCCGCCAACGGCAGCGTGTCCACCTTGACGCAGATCGCCACGGGGCTGCGTTATGTGAGCGGCGGTCCGTCGACCGGGCTCGGCACCGTGAGCGTGGTCACGCCCGGGCCGGACGGGGCGGTCTTCATTGCCGTCGCTTGGGCTCCACAGCCGCATGACTGTTGGGGCGTATTGGACCTGAAGGCTCCCCAGCACACACCGGTGGACGGAGTCAGCGAGACGGGCACCTACTTCTTCGTCTATCGCGACGTCCCGTCCAGCACCTGCACCGCCTCGACGCTCTCGGGCAGCTCATTTGTCGGGACCAGGCCGGCCAGTTCCTACCCGGCGGGCACGTGACCGCACCCCGGCCTGGCCTCGATACCGAGCGAGCCCCTTCGGAGCCTGTCAATAGGCAATTGCCGAAAAGCTACGCGCTTTGGATGGACGGTCGGTTGATCCAAGCTTTGGTCGGCACGCGGTGGGGCGCCGGGTGCTTGGAGAAGCGCTCGGGGTGCGCCTTCGC
>JBOGHY010000248.1:0-3063 GCA_050742375.1 Acidimicrobiales bacterium
AGTCCGACCAGGCCAGCAGTATTCACGAACCGCTGGTGCCGGTTTTCGGTCTACCTGGGAACCCAGTGTCGTCCCTAGTCAGCTACCAGGTGATCGCCCTGCCCGGGCTGCGGGCGCTGGCCGGTCACCAGCGGCCCGTGCTACCGGTGGTGCGTGCCACAGCTTCCGAGGCGCTCAGACGCAAACCTGGAGACGGCAAGCTCCACCTCCTCCGAGTACGCGCACGATGGGCGGAAACCGGGCGGCTGAGCGTCGCCTCGTCAGGCGGACAGATGTCGCACCAGCTCGGCGCCATGGCTGCGGCGAACGCACTTGCCCTCCTGCCCGACGGCGACGGAGTCGACGCCGGCGACAACGTCGACGTGGTCGTCTTCGGCGCCATCGAGAACTGACTGCGGGATCATCTGGCCGGGTGACCTGCGGATCGTGGTCCCGGGTAGCTCATCCTGGCAGGTCGATGCCGCCTGCCTGCCCCGCCGGTTGACATTGTGGGGGTCCAGTCCCCAAAGATTCAACCGGGCGGCGGCCGACACGAGCGGGCGCCGGTTGGCGACACGAGCGGGCGCCGGTTGGCGACACGTGACCGGCCGAGAAGCGACGGCTGAGGCCCCCGGGCGGCAAGCAGGCATCCGCGGCGGAACAACGCGCCGGCGCGAGCCGTAGGCTCTCTGTTCATGGTGCAACCCAAGCCAGCGATACGGGAGCTCACCGACTCGTTCGGGCGCACGGTTCGCGACCTGCGCATCTCCATCACCGACCGGTGCAACTTCCGCTGTGTCTACTGCATGCCGGCGGAAGGCCTCCAGTTCGTGCCCCGTTCCGAGCTGCTCACCTATGAGGAGATCGAGCGCCTAGCGAGGTTGTTCGTGAACTGCCTCGGAGTGGAGGCGATCCGCCTCACGGGGGGCGAGCCAACCGTCAGGGCAGACCTCCCCCGCCTCGTCGAGATGCTGTCGCGGCTGCGGACCGCCGAGGGTTCGCAGGTGGATCTTTCCCTTACGACAAACGGCGCCACCTTGACCCGATTGGCGCGCCCGCTGCGGCGCGCCGGGCTGCGGCGGGTCAACATCTCGCTCGACTCGCTCCGCCGCGAGCGGTTCGCTGCAATCACGCGACGGGACATGCTTCCCCAGGTGCTGGCTGGAATCGACGCGGCTGTGGAGACGGGGCTGTCTCCGGTGAAGGTGAACGCCGTCGTGGTGAGGAACGCGAACGAGGATGAGCTGGTCGATTTCGCGACGTTCGGCCGGGAACGCGGCGTCCAGCCACGTTTCATCGAGTACATGCCGCTCGACGCCGACGGCACCTGGACCCTCGAGCAGGTGGTAGGGGTCGACGAGATCGTCGCAGCCATCGGGGCCGTCTATCCGCTCGAGGAGGTCGAGCACGGCCCCGAGCCGGCGGCCCGATGGCGCTACCTCGACGGCAAGGGGGAGTTCGGCGTCATCGCCTCGGTCACGAAGCCGTTCTGCGCCGACTGCGACCGCGTCCGTATGACCGCCGAGGGGGCTTTCGCTACATGCCTGTTCGCCGTCGACGACTTTGACCTCCGCACTCCGCTTCGCTCAGGCGCCAGCGACGAGGAGCTCGCCGAGCTCATCGCGGGTGCGGTGCGCGCGAAGTGGGCCGGGCACCGCATCGGCAAGGTGGACTTCGTCCGCCCACGTCGCTCGATGAGCCAGATCGGCGGCTAAGCAGCACTCCCCGGGATCCCGCGAACACCCACCGCCGGAGTCGGGGCAGGTCTGGCTGCCGCACCTGCGCCGGACAGGGACCACGGCCTACACTCGGCGCCGATGTCCGAGCGAGGCCTGACCCATCTTGACCCGCTGGGCCGGGCTCGCATGGTCGACGTCACGCCGAAGGAGACGACCCACCGCAGAGCACTCGCGAGGTGCACGGTGCAGATGCTCCCGGAAACGACGGTGGCGATCGCCTCGAACGCCATCAACAAAGGTGACGTCCTCGGAGCTGCCCGCATCGCGGGCATCCAGGCAGCGAAGCGGACCGCCGAGCTGATCCCCCTCTGTCACCCGCTCCTTCTGGGCGGGGTGATCATCAACTTCACGATCGGCGACGACAACGTCGAGGTGGAAGCCCAGGTGGAGGCCGTCGATCGAACGGGCGTCGAGATGGAGGCGCTCATGGCGTGCTCGATCGCGGCGCTCACGATCTACGACATGTGTAAGTCGGCTGACCGATCCATGGTCATCGGCGATCTCTGCCTCTGGGAGAAGACGGGGGGAAGATCGGGCTCCTGGCGCCGCTCCGAAATCCACTAATCACGACCGACCCTCTTGTAGGGTCGCCCGAGAAGCGAAGGATGGTACGAGGAGCGTGGGCTTGGTGGTGCTCTTAGTCCTGGCTGCGGTGTGGGCGGTGGCGCTCACGCCGATGATCCTGAGGAAGTTCTCAGAACGCCGGGTGCTTTCGTCTGTGACCTCCTTCGACCGCCGACTGGGGCGGCTCCGGTCGAGCTCGGTATGGGACGACCGCGCGACCGGTCCCTTCCTCGCGCCGCTTGGCTTCTCCGCCGTGGCGCAGCGCGTTCAGCGAGACCGCGCTGCACGGTTCGACCAGATCGCGAGCGACGACCGCCTCGCGCAGAGAGACCATCTCGGCGACGGGACCGGACCGATCGACGACGCCGGATCGATCGGCGCACCCCGTGAGCCGATCGCCAGACTGCGTACGGTGACGTCTCCAATCACCGTGACTCGGCGACGGCGAGTCCTCGCATGCTTGGTGGCCTTCACTGGGCTCGCTTTCCTCTTCGGTTTCGTGCCGCCTTTGCGCTTACTTTGGGATCTGGCGCTCGTCGGATTCGCCCTCTTGAGCATCTATGTCGCCCTCCTGGTCCGATTTCACCGGCTGGCCGTCGAGCGGGTACAGAAGGTCGTAGCTCTCGAGACGCGGCGTAGCGCCGCCACGGCGCTCGATCACGCCCGATACAGCCCCGCCCAGGGGACGGTCAGGGAGCCAGTGGTCTCGGGATCTGGTTGGCGACTTACGGCCGGAAGCGCAGAGCTGATCGGGCGCCACCACCAGGAGGTGGAGCTCGTA
>JBOGHY010000249.1:0-4310 GCA_050742375.1 Acidimicrobiales bacterium
CGAGGATGGCGCCGATGCGGGCGGTGGCGAGCTGCACGATCACCCACTCGGGGCAGTTCGGCGCCCATATGCCGACGCGGTCGCCCTTCTGCACGCCCGACGAGAGCAAGGCTCGGGCGGCCGTGTCTACGTCGGCGTCGAGCTCGGCGTAGGTCCATCGCCTCCCGGAAGGGCAGTCGACGAGCGCCTCGCACTCACCAAGCGCGGCCACATTGCGGGCGAAGTTGCCTGGGATCGTCTCACCGAGGAGGGGCACCTCGGAGGCTCCCGACGCGTACGACGGCTCGGCCACCATCGGGCCCTTAGGTTACCCAAGCGGGTCGGCTCGCTCCCACCGAGGCCCCGGCCGGTGCCCGCCGCCCGGCGGAAGCGGTAGAACGTTGCCAATGCCGGGATCGGTCATCAGCGGATGGGGAGCGGCGCTGCCTCCTCGAGTGCTCACCAATGCCGATTTCGAGCGCCGCCTGGACACCTCTGACGCCTGGATCGTGGAGCGCACCGGGATCCGGGAGCGTCACGTCGGAGGCACCACAACGGGCCTGGCGGTCGAGGCAGGTCGGCGGGCGCTCGAGCGGGCCGGCATGGAGCCGAGCGCCGTCGAGCTGTTGATGGTCTCCACCAATACCCCCGACCGGGCGGTACCGGCGACGGCGCCCGTCGTCCAGCACGAGCTGGGCCTCAGCTGCGGCGCCATGGACCTCAACTCCGGCTGCTCGGGTTTCGTCTACGGAGCGGTGCTGGCCGACGCTTTGGTGAAGAACGGCACCGAGCGCGTGCTCCTGATCGCCTCCGATACCGTCTCCCGGATCGTCGACCCGGACGACCGGGCGATAGTGATCCTCTTCGGCGACGCCGCCGGGGCGGCGGTCATCGAGGCTTCCTCCGGCCCGAGCTCGATACTCGGCTACGACCTCGGCGCCGACGGGAGCGCCGCCGACATCCTCTGCCGTGAGCACGGCCAACCGCTCTACATGAACGGCCACGAGGTCTATCGCCGCGCCGTGCGGGCCACTGTCTCCTCGGCGCGCTCGGCTCTCGAAAGGGCAAAGGTCGACGTCGGTGAGATCGCCCTCTTCGTGCCCCATCAGGCCAACATCCGAATCATGGAGGCGGTCGCCGGCCGCCTCGGCTTCGCGCCCGATCGCACGATGGCGGTGCTCGACCACACCGGCAACACCTCCTCCGCCTCGATCCCCGTGGCCCTCGCCGAGGCCGCCGACGGCGGGCGCCTGCGCTCCGGCGACCTCGTCCTCGCCGCCGGCTTCGGCGCCGGGATGACCTGGGCGAGCATGGTGATCCGCTGGGGGGCGCCGCAGTAGGTCTCGCCGAGGACGAAGCGGGCCGCCGTGGCGGGAGGCGGCGGCGTCCGGTGCCGAGGCTCGTGCGGGGCGATGCCTCATTAGGCTCGACCGCAAGGCACCCAGAACGACCGCGATCCCTAAGGAGCAGCACCGATGGTCTACGTGTTCGACTTCGACCACAGCCACTCGCGCCCGCCGATGGAGCTGAAGGACCTCCTCGGCGGCAAGGGCGCAAACCTGGCCGAGATGTCTTCGGTGCTCGATCTGCCGGTGCCGCACGGCTTCACCATCTCGACGGACGCCTGCCGCGACTACATGGGAAAAGGGTGGCCGGACGGCCTCAGCGACGAGGTGGACGAGCACCTCGCCACCCTCCAGGAGCGCATGGGGCGCAACCTCGGCGATCCCGACGACCCGCTCCTCGTCTCGGTCCGCTCCGGGGCGGCGTTCTCGATGCCGGGCATGATGGACACGGTCTTGAACCTCGGGCTGAACGACAGGTCAGTCGAGGGGCTCGCCCGCCAGACCGGGGACGAGCGCTTCGCCCTCGACTCCTACCGCCGCTTCGTCCAGATGTACGGGCGCATCGTGCTCGGCATCGAGGCCGAGACCCTGGAATCGCCCCTCGAGCAGGCGAAGGAGGCCACCGGGGCCAGTAGCGACGCCGAGCTCGCCCCGAAGGCGCTGCGCGGTCTCGTCGAGGAGCTGAAGGACGTCGTCCGACGCGAGACCGGCTCAGCCTTCCCCGACCGCCCGGGCGACCAGCTCCGCGGGGCGATCGAGGCGGTCTTCGGCTCCTGGAACGGCGCCAGGGCCGTCGCCTACCGCGAGCGCGAGCGGATACCGCACGACCTCGGCACGGCGGTGAACGTGCAGGCCATGGTCTTCGGCAACCGCGACGACCAGTCCGGCACGGGAGTCGGCTTCACCCGCGACCCCGCCACGGGCGCTCGGGGTGCCTACGGCGACTTCCTCGTGAGCGCCCAGGGCGAGGACGTAGTGGCCGGCATCCGCAATACCGAGCCTCTTTCGGCGCTCAGGGACCGCTTCCCCTCGATCTATGCCGAGCTGATGGACGTCTTCTCCCGGCTCGAGGCGCACTACCGGGACATGTGCGACACCGAGTTCACCGTCGAGCGGGGAAGGCTCTGGATGCTCCAGACCCGCGTCGGCAAGCGCACCGGCAGGGCCGCCCTCAAGATGGCTGCCGACATGGTCGACGATCCCGTCATCTCCCTGAGCCGCGCCGAAGCCGTCGGGCGGATCACCGCCGAGCATCTCGACCAGGTGCTGCACCCCCAGTTCGCCGAGCACTCGGCTCCGGTCCTCGTGCGGGGGCTGGGCGCTTCGCCCGGGGCGGCCGTCGGCAAGGTCGTCTTCAGCGCCGACGATGCCGCCGAGGCTGCGAAAGCGGGCGAGCACGTCATCCTCGTGCGCAACGAGACGAGCCCAGAGGACGTCCACGGCATGCTCGCCGCCGAGGGGATCCTGACGGCCCGGGGCGGCTTGGTCTCCCACGCGGCGGTGGTGGCCCGCGGCTGGGGAAAGCCGGCGGTGGTCGGCGCCGAGAAGATCCGCATCGACCTGGCGGGGCGCGCCTTCCACGCTGGGGGCACCAAGGTGGGCGAGGGCGAGGTGATCTCGATCGACGGCGCCACCGGAGAGGTGGTCGCCGGCGAGGTGGAGCTCACGGCCGCCGAGCCGTCCGAGGAGCTCGAGACGATCCTGTCCTGGGCCGACGAGATCCGTTCCGGCCGCCTCGGGGTTTGGGCGAACGCCGACAACGGACCGGACGCCCAGAACGCCCGCAAGCTCGGCGCTGAAGGGATCGGGCTGTGCCGCACCGAGCACATGTTCCTCGGAGACGACCGCCTCCCCATCGTGCGGCGCATGATCCTCGCCTCGACTCCCGAGGAGGAGGACGAGGCCCTGGAGGAGCTGCGCGTAGTCCAGCGGAGCGACTTCGTCGAGATCCTCGAGGCGATGGACTCGCTCCCCGTGGTGGTGCGCCTGCTCGACCCGCCGCTGCACGAGTTCCTGCCCGACGTCGAGTCCCTCGCGGTGAAAGAGGCCTCGAGCGGGCTCAGCGACGAGGAGGCCCGTCTTTTCGACGCCGCCCGGGCGTGGCGCGAGGCGAACCCGATGCTCGGGACGCGCGGCGTCCGCCTCGGCGTGTTGAAGCCGGGTCTCTACGCCATGCAGGTGCGGGCACTCATGGAGGCGGCTATGGATCGCCTCCGAGCCGGCGGCCGTCCCGTCGTCGAGGTCATGATCCCTCTCACGGTCTCCCGCGAGGAGCTCGCCCTCGCGCGTGCCTGGGTCGAGGAGGCGGTCGAGCAGGTTCGCTCGGACGGGACGCCCGGAGAAGCCGGGACCGATCAGATAGAGGTGGCGATCGGGACGATGATCGAGACCCCCCGGGCAGCACTTCTCGCCAGCGAGATCGCCGAGTGCGCCGACTTCTTCTCCTTCGGCACGAACGACCTCACCCAGATGACCTTCGGCTTCAGCCGCGACGACGTCGAGGGCCGGATGATGTCGGCCTATCTGGACAAGGGCCTTCTCGGTGCCAACCCGTTCGAGAACCTCGATCCGACCGGTGTCGGAGAGCTCGTCCGCCTCGGCGTCGAGAGGGGAAGGCGCACGCGCCCCGACCTCACCTGCGGCATCTGCGGCGAGCACGGCGGCGACCCGAGCTCCATCGCCCTATTTCTCGAGGCGGGTCTCGACTACGTAAGCTGCTCGCCCTACCGAGTCCCGATCGCGCGCCTGGCCGCCGCCCAGTCCGTCCTGGCGCACGGCTGAGCTCTGCCAGCCGCCTCGGCGCCGGGTACCGTCACGATCGATGGGGATCGTCACCGAGGACGTCGCGCAAGTCCGGGCGGTGACCGACATGGTGGCTCTCGTCGGTGAGTACACGCCGCTCAAGCGCGTCGGAACGCGCTACGTCGGGCTGTGCCCCTTCCACTCGGAGAAGTCCGGCTCTTTCAGCCTGAACGCCGAAGAGGG